>JBGSRB010000104.1:0-6541 GCA_041737735.1 Anaerolineae bacterium
CGCCAGCAGCGGCACGAGCGACGGCGACACACGCGCCCACGCCCGCGCGATCGTTGGTGTGGGGCGTTCGGTGGGTTCACCGCCTGTACCACGCGGTGGAAAAGTCGTTTCAGCCATGTTGTTCTGCCGCCTCGGCATTGACCGCCGCGTAATCGTCGGGCTTCACGCCCGCCATCAATAAGCCGCACAAATTGCGCGATGTGTCCTGAATCGGCAGGTCATCCATGATGCTGCCCGCGAACATGACCACCACGCGATCCGCCAGTCCGAGAATTTCGTCCAATTCCGCCGACACCAGCAGCACGCCCGCGCCCGCGTCGCGCATCCGAATGATCTGCTTGTGGATGAACTCAATCGATCCCACATCTAAGCCGCGCGTGGGCTGCGCCGCGATCAACAGGCGCGGCTCGCGCGAAAACTCGCGCGCGACGATCACTTTTTGCTGGTTGCCGCCGCTGAGTTTGCTGATCGGCGTGAACACATTCGGCGTGCGCACATCATATTGCGCCACCAAGTCCTGCGCGTGGCTGATGATGGCGCGATCATTCGCCAGAATGCCAATGGCGTAGGGACCAATGTAGTAGGTTTGCAGCGCGATGTTATCTTTGATCGGGAACGTGCCGACCATGCCATTTTTCTGCCGATCTTCCGGCACATGCGCCACGCCCATCTCGGTGATGCGGCGCGGATTGGCGTGCGTCAGATCAGCGCCGTGCAGCGTGATCGCGCCGCTGACGGGCGCGCGCAGCCCCGTGATCGCTTCGATCAGCTCGGTTTGTCCGTTGCCCTGCACACCCGCGATCCCGACGATCTCGCCCGCGCGCACATCGAACGACACGCCCTTGACCGCCTCCAGCTTGCGATCATCCTCCACCACCAGATCGCGCACGCTTAACACCACATCGCCGGGATGCGCGTCCCCTTTTTCGACTTGCAGCACCACCGACCGCCCGACCATCAGCTCAGCAAGCTGCTGCTCACTGGATCGCCCCGGATCCGCGTGTCCGACCACTTTCCCGCCGCGCAGCACCGTGACCGCCACGCAGATCGCACGAATCTCTTTCAGCTTGTGGCTGATGAAAATGATGCTCACCCCGCGCTCCAACAGCGTCCGCATGATGGCAAACAAGCCTTCGGCTTCCTGCGGCGTGAGGACGGCGGTCGGTTCGTCTAGAATCAGAATGTCGGCTTGGCGATACAGCGCCTTGATGATCTCGACGCGCTGCTGCACGCCCACGGGTAAATCCTGCACCAGCGCATCGGGATCAACATCCAAGCCATACTGCTCGCTGATCGCGCGGATGCGTTTACGCGCCGCGTTCATGTCGAGAAACAAACCGCGCACGCTTTCCGCGCCCAGCATGATGTTCTCGGTCACGGTCAGCACCGGGACGAGTTGAAAATGTTGATGCACCATGCCGATGCCCAAGCGAATCGCGTCGCGCGGCTCACGGATGATCACGGGCTTACCCTTGACCAAAATCTCGCCTTCATCGGGCTGATACAAGCCGTAGATCATGTTCATCAACGTGCTTTTGCCCGCGCCGTTTTCACCCAGCAGCCCCAACACCGTTCCCTTGTGCAGCGTCAGATCGATGTGGTCATTCGCCAGCACGCCGGGGAAGCGTTTGGTCAGCCCGCGCACCTCCAATACGGGAACGTCGTGCGCCATAGTCTTGATCCTCATCACCGAACGTTAAATTTGTGCGAAAGTATACCGCAAGCGGCGGCAGCACCGAAACGCAAACCGCCGCCCATAAAGGGGGCGGCGGCTCACGTAATACAGTGCTTGTCAAACCCTTAGGAGGAGGAGAGGAGTTTGCACCATGTTTTAACGCGGGGACTCAGCGCGCCAAGCCCCCACGGTATCACCACATTTAGGCGTCGTAGTACAGATAGAACTCATACGGATGCGGGCGCAGCGCCATCGGATCGACTTCCGACACGCGCTTGTAGCTGATGTAGTTCTCGATGAAATCCTTCGTGAACACACCACCCGTCAGCAGGAACTCGTGATCCGCTTCCAGCGCGTCGAGCGAACCCGCCAGCGTCCCCGGCACAGTCGGCGTCGTGTGTCCGCCTTCGTACAGGTCGTAGTCCGCCGGATCGCCGGGGTGAATCTGGTTAGCGATACCATCCAAGCCCGCCATCAGCATCGCGCTGAACGCGAGATACGGGTTCGCCGTCGGATCGGGCGCGCGGAACTCAATGCGCTTCGCCTTCGGGCTGTTGCTGTACATCGGAATGCGGATCGCCGCCGAACGGTTGCGCGCGCTGTACACCAGATTGACAGGTGCTTCGTAACCCGGAACCAAACGGCGATAGCTGTTGGTCGTCGGCGCGGCAAACGCCAGAATCGCGGGCGCGTGCTTCAAAATGCCGCCGATGTAATACAGCGCGGTGTCGCTCAACAGCGCATAGCCGTCCGCATCGTAGAACAGGTTCGTGCCGTCTTTCCACAGCGATTGATGGCAGTGCATCCCCGAACCGTTATCCGCGAAAATCGGCTTGGGCATGAACGTGGCGGTATAGCCGTTCTGATAGGCGACATTCTTCACGATGTACTTGTACATCTGAAGCTTATCCGCCATCACCAGCATGGTGTCGAAGCGCATATCGATCTCGGCTTGTCCGGCTGCACCGACTTCATGATGATGCACTTCAATGTCGATGCCGATCTGCATCATTGTGCGCACCATCTCGCTGCGCAGGTCAACCAGCTTATCGGTCGGCGCGGTGGGGAAGTAACCTTCCTTGATGCGCGGGCGATAACCCAGATTGGGCCCATCATTTGAACCCGTGTTCCAGAAACCGCTGCTGCTGTCCACTTCGTAGAAGGTGCCGTTTTCGGCGCTGCCCCAACGCGCGCTCGTGAAGATGTAAAACTCGGCTTCGGGTCCAAAATAGATCGTGTCCGCGATGCCCAACGATTTCACATATTCCTCAGCCCGACGCGCCACACCGCGCGGATCGCGCTTGTACGGCTCGCCCGTGAGATCGACCACATCGCAGATCAAGCTGAGCGTGGGCGTCATCGGAATCGGATCGATGAACGCCGTCGTGATGTCGGGGATCAAGTTCAAGTCCGATTGATCGATGGTTTGGAACCCGCGAATGCTCGAACCGTCGAAACCCAAGCCTTGCGTGAAGGCGTCTTCCGAGAAATTCACAAACGGGATGCCAAAATGCTGCGTGATGCCGCGAATATCGACAAATTTCACATCAACTTCTTCAACGCCCTGCTCACGCGCCCACTCCAACAGCTTGGCGGGCGATGCCAACACTTCCGATGGCGGCTTCAGGGTTGCGTTCTCCATAGCCATGTTTTGCAGCTCCGTTTGGTGAGATGTGCTAAACATTACAATAGCGGCAGATTATAGAGAGATTGAGCAACCCTGTGTTGGGTGAAAACTGGCTAAATCGCCCTGATTTTTGTTGTGGGGAATCACCAAAAATTGAGCGCGATCAGCCACCAAGCGCGGATCGTTTAGGCACAAGTGACAAGCAAAAGCCATCCTGCTTTAGGATGATTGTCCGCTCCCCCCACAACCAGCGCTTAGCGCTCCACCAGCCACGCGCGCGCCGCTTCACTGTGATCAGCCGTGAAAAAGCGCGTTTGCAAATGATTCAGCCGCAGCGTGCGAAACAGTTGATCCGCCAAATACATCAGCATATCGGGCTTGTGAACAAACACCATGCGCGCGTTCGGATGCACATCCAGCTTACTCATCCAGCGATAGGTTTTGTTCATTGCATACGACACGGGCAGCGATCCCGACTCGGTGATGTCCATCCACAACCGCACCTGCGCGTCGGTGCTGATGTCGGCGTAGATGCGCTCCATATGATCAAGCCACACATTAACCGCGCGCGGCGTCGACTCGTGAAACTTGAACTCATGCACCGCGTTGATCTCATCATGATGATACGTCAGTGGTGCAGGTTCAGCACTTGGCGTGCTGTGCATATCCGGTGCGGTTTGCATAAGTCGTTAACTCCAGTGTTAGTTCAAGCCCGCGTACCTAAAATCATCCTTCATTGTAAGCCCCGCCAGCGTTAACCTTCACAAAAATTGGCGAGTTTTTCAGAAATTTTAGGATCATCTCATCTGGTTTGATCATCCGGCGCGCCGCGTCGCGCCCGCTTCCCCCCAAAAACCGAGGGGATGCTGATCACGCTTTCAGCCTATGATCACCACATGAATTGATGCCATCCCACCGTGACCCCTACCATCCCAAAAATGTATGAAATTAACATTTCAACACGCGGATAGCACCTCCTCAGGCAGTAAAATGAGATGGTAGAATAAGATGAAGTGTTACATCGTGATTGATGTTCCACGCAGACGACCTGACATTAAGGCGGGACATGGAAATTTGGGATTATCTACGCATTGTTCGGAAGTGGTGGTGGCTGGCGTTGATCGCTGCCTTTATCGGCGGCGGCGCTGGTTACATCACGAATTTTCGCCAACCACCGTTTTATTCCAGCCGCGCTGTTGTGTCGATTGGGCGCACCGTCGATCAGCAGAATTTCGCGGTTGCTGACCTGAACTTCGGCATCGTTCTCGCGCCCACTTACGTGCAGCTGCTGCGCACGCGCGATCTTTTGCAAGGCGTGGTCGATCAGGTGGGGCTGCCCGTGTCGACCAATTTCATCTCAGCGTCGTTCACCACCAATGTGCCTGAACGCACGTCGCTGCTGGAAATTAACGCGACCACGTCTGATCCGCTGCTTTCCGCCAACATCGCCAACGCGCTGGCGGATCAGCTTTTGCTGCGCAGCCCCACCAATCTATCGATTGAACAGCAGCAGCAGCTTGATCTGGCTACGTCGCAAATGGAAGCGCTCATCGATCAAGTTGCCTTGCAGCGCACCGCCGTCTCGGAATATGAAGCGCAGTTGGTCACACTCACCGACGACGCCGCCATTGAGCGCGTCTCGAATTTGCGCTCGAACCTGATCAACCAGATCAACGACGCGACCGCCAGCATCGTCCAGTTTCAGCAGACGATCACGCAGATTCAGCGGCAAACCAACACGCTGACGATTGTCGAGCGCGCGCTGCCCTCGAACAATCCGCGCCGCCCCGATGTGTTAACGGCGACGCTCTTGGGCGCGATTGTCGGCGCGGCGCTGATCGCGGGTGTGGTGGTGGTGATCGAGTATCTCGACGACCGCGTGAAAACGCCGCAAGTGGCGGCGCAAACATTAGGGTTGCCCGTTTTGGGCGCGATTCCGCAGTTCGGCAACCGCGCCATGCCCTACCCGGATCGCCTGATCAGTCGGCGCGACTCGCTCTCGCCCGAATCCGAAGCCTATAGGCGTTTACGCACCAACTTGATGTTCACCGCCAACAGTAAAATGCACGAAAAACCGGTATTCATCGTCACGAGTGCGGGTCCCAGTGAAGGTAAAAGCGTGACCACCGCCAATCTCGCGGTGACGTTAGCGCTGGCAGGCGTGGATGTGCTGCTGGTCGATGCTGACCTGCGCCGCCCCCGTGTGCATGAGATTTTCGAGTTGCAGAACGACATCGGCTTGACCACGCTGCTGATGGCAGACCAGAACGGCGGCGGCTTGCGCGACGACGCCGACGAGGAAGCCAACAACGCGGTCGCGCTCAAAAGTTTGAACGAGTGCCTGCAATATACATCGGTTCCCAAACTGCGCGTGATCACATCCGGCTTCACGCCCAACAACCCGACCGAGATTCTCGGCTCGGCTTTGATGCACCGCTGGCTCGCGGTCTTCCGTTCCGCCAGCAATATCGACATCGTGATCATCGACACGCCGCCCGCGCTGCTCTTCACCGATAGCTCGGTCTTGGCGTCGATTGCGTCAACCGATGTCATTCTCGTCATCGACGGACGCAAGACGCGGCGTGGCGCAGTGATGCAAACCAAAGCCAATTTCGAGCAGCTTGGCGTCAAGATCAAAGGCGTGATCATGAACCGCCTCGATCCTAAAGAACAGGGCGGCTACTACTCCTACAATTACGAGTATGGCTACTACTACAACCCGACTAAAGCGGGTGCGAACGGCAAAGGCGAACGGCGCGGTTTGCTGCGTCTGCGGCGCTAACATGAAGTCACTGAGCTAGCATCAAGCTAGGGAAGCTAGGCAAAAAGGATGAACACAGTCATGCGGCGAAATCTGATCATCATTCTGGGCGTGTTGTTGCTCACACTCACAACCCACGCCTTCGCCCAAACGGGCGCGCCGCTGGTGGCGTTCACCAACTATTCCGGTCAGGTGATCATCGCGTCCGGCGATGGCGCGTTCCGCTGGATCGTCAGCAACCCCGGCGAAGCGCTGACTGCATCCTTAGGCTACACCTGGTCGCCCGACGGATCACGCTTGTTTATGGCGGTCGGCGCGGGCGGTGAAACCTCGCTGCGCGTCGCGGAACCCGCCTCGCAAACCGTCCGCGAGTTCGCGCGCATCAGCGGCGCTGCCACGGGCGGCGAATGGCTCGACAACAACCGCGTGATCATCAGCGCGAACGGCGCGATCAGCGCTTATCATGACAACGGCACGA
>JBGSRB010000127.1:0-9053 GCA_041737735.1 Anaerolineae bacterium
GGTACTGAACGCATCCATGACTTGTTTGCCTTAGGTCAAAAAGTTGTGATGAGTCAGCGATGAGGTTGGTGAGTTGGTTTTAGAGGGCGCAACCTGCTGCGCCCTCGATGAAAGGTGAATGCTTTACTGCGCGTCTGCCAGAATTTCTTCGAGTTCGAAGCGGACTTCTTCGGCAAGTTCCGCGACCGTTAGATCGGTTTCATCGTTGATGAGCGGACCCCAGAACTGACTCCAGAAAACCGTGTCAAAGCGCGCATATTCACCAAAGATCGGCAGCGCACGCATATCCTGCGCGGCGGCGATAATCGCTTCAGCACTGGCTTCTTTGCGTGGTTCAGCTTCGACGAGGTGTTCAACCGTTGCCTGCGAAATGCGCGGTGAGACGATTTTCCAGCTATGAATGCCTTCACTTACAGCAATCAAGGCATCACACACGATCTGCGGGTCGCTTTGGGCAAGCTGCGATCCGGCATTGATCACGGTGCTGGCATTCCACGCGAAAGTGGTGGTGCTGCCAGTTTCGGGGTGAGCAGGCACATGGATCACGCCGACATCCATCCCTTCAACGCGGTCAAGATCGTCGGCAGCGCCGCCCATGAACATGGCGATGTTTCCGGCTTTGAACATTTCACCAAAGCCTTGTTCGGCAATCGTTTCGCGGCTTGGCGAGACTTCAGGGTTGTAGGCAGTTTCGAGATAGAACTCGAAGCCTTCAATGAACTCAGGCGAGTCGATGGGCGCGGTCATGAAATCATCACTGATCAGCTCTGCGCCTGCCTGCCACACGAACAGGAACGGCGGGGGCCAACCGTTGTTGATGAAGCCCCATTGATCAATTTGACCATCACCGTTGTTATCTTGGGTCAGCGTGCGGGCAAGGCTCATGAACTCATCCCAGTTCCAGCCCGCTTCGGGATACTCGAGGTCGGCAGCGTCAAATAAGCCCCGGTTGTAATAGACGACCACGGGCTGCGCGATCCAAGGCAGACCGTACACGCCATCCTCATACGCATTGACCGCTAAAATGCTGGGGTAGTAATCGCTCAGGTCGCCTGCTGTTTGCGGCGCAGCCATGCTAACGGCATCACACTGGCTGAGATCCATGAACACGCCTTCACTCTTGAGCGCCATGTTGTTCTGATCCATCCAGTACATATCAGCGCCGCTGCCGGGTGCAGCCAGTTGAGTTTGCACAACCGTGTAGTAATCCGCCGGGATGGGTTGATGTACGACGCGATAGGCGTCAGTGCCTGCGTTGATTTCGTCGAGGATGGCTTGCAGTTCAGCGGCTTCGTCCACGCCCGCCCAGGTTGAGATCGTGATCGTCGGCGGGGTGTCCTGCGCGACCGCCGAGGACACGATCAGCAGCACTGCCAACATGACCAATAACAAACTGTGCTTTTTCATGGTTTTCGCTTCCTTCATCATAAGACTTAGTTACCATCAAGCGTTTTTGGTTGTCTTGCTATGCTTCTACCTCCTGAGCTTTACGGGTTGATGGTTGATTAACCAGTCTGTTAGGCTGATCGTCGTTCGATGAGTTTGACCGAAACGATGATCTCGACTGGATGCGAAGCAGGTTCTTGCAGCAGGGTGATGAGACGGTGAGCGGCTTCTCTGCCCATCTGATTTTTGGCAACGGCGATGGTTGTAAGCGGTGGGTCGTTCAAAGCTGCCCATTCAATGTCGTCAAAACCGATCACTGCCAGATCATCCGGCACGCGCCGGTTTGCCTGTCGGGCGGCACGGATCGCGCCAATTGCCATGGCGTCATTGACGGCACAGATGGCGGTCACATTCGGAAACTCACGCATCAACTGGGCAAATGCCGCAGCACCCGAGTCAATGGTGGTGCGCTCGACTTGCACACACTGAAACGGCAGATCAGCTTCAGTAAGTGCCTGTTGGTAACCACGCATCCGACGCGCATTGCTAACCCAACTGCTTGGACCCATCAGAATGCCGATATTGCGGTGTCCTTGCGTGATCAGGTGGCGCGCTGCCAGATAACCGCCCGTCAGATCATCGCTGTTGACGCAGTTGATCTGGGTGAAGGCGAGTTCGTTATCGACCAGCACCAGCGGCAGATCGGTTTGGCGCATGGCGAGGATAAAATCAGTCGGAATGTCGGGACCCGCCAGCACCATCCCATCAATGCGCCGTTCACGCACGAAGCGAAATTCGCTAGGTGCTTCCAGAACCGCTTGTGAGAGTGTGGCAAAGCTGACATGATAATCGGTTTTGGCGCTGTACTGCTCGATGCTGCTCAGAATTTCGCTATAAAACGGATCGGGGCGCGTGCCAAGTTCCTGCTTCTCACGAATGAAAAAGCCGAGATTATACGTTTGCGACGTGGCGAGGCTGCGCGCGGTTAATGTTGGGCTGTAGTTAAGTTCGCGGGCGCGCAGCAAAATGCGTTCGCGCAGAACTGCGCTGACACCCGGACGGTCATTCAAGGCGCGCGAGACGGTCGCGCCGGAGACAGCAAATTCAGCAGCAATTTGTTCAATAATTGAAGGCATTTACACAATCCCAAGAACAACGTATGCTTAACGTAAACGCTTACGTTTATTTTTAGATTACGAGAATTGTTCAAAACTGTCAAGTTTTTGGGCAATTCACATAAAAGGGAGAGCGATCATATGTTTGAACGTCACAAAGCAAACCCGATCATCACACCGCGGGATGTTGCGCCGTCACAGCCCAATTTTGAAGTTGTGGGCGCTTTTAACGCCGGGGTTATTCGAGTGGAGCAGGAAACGCTTCTGCTGCTGCGCGTTGCCGAACGGCTTCGTGAACGTGATCCACACGCGATTCTCAGCCCTCGCTATAACGCCGAAGGGCAGCTTGAGATCAAACGGATCAACCGGGACGACCCCAACTACGACACGAGCGACACCCGTTATGCAACTGATCGTCGCACCGGACAAATTGCCCTGACGAGTATTAGCCATATTCGTTTGGCGCGCAGTCACGATGGCGTACAGTTTGACGTGGATGCTCATCCGTTTTTGCAAGCGCAAGGACGCTTTGAAACCTTTGGGGTTGAAGATGCGCGGGCGGTTCAGCTTGAAGACGGCTGTTATATCAATTACTCGGCTGTCAGTGCATATGGCATTGCCACGGGTTTGGCGAAAACCACTGATTTTCGGGCTGTCGAACGGTTAGGCGTGATCTTTCCCCCTGCCAACCGGGATGTTGTCATTTTTCCAGAGAAAATCAGGGGCTTGTACTGGTGTTATCATCGACCGATGCCGGATGGTTTTGGCGGTTATCACATCTGGAGCGCGACTTCACCCGATCTAATCCATTGGGGTGATCATCAGGTGGTGCTACAGGCGAGCGCTAACGGGTGGGAAGCCGGGCGTGTGGGTGGTGGTGCGCCACCGCTGCGTACAGAACACGGTTGGTTATCGATTTATCATGCAGCGGATCAGCATAACCGTTACTGTCTGGGAGCATTCCTCACGCCGTTGGATGATCCGAACCGAATTATCGCGCGCAGCAAGACGCCGATTCTAGCCCCCGAAATGGCATACGAGACGGAAGGTTTTTTCGGAAACGTCGTCTTTAGTTGTGGGGCGCTGTTGCTGGGCGATCAAGTTCGCGTGTACTATGGCGCGTCGGATGAAAGTATCGCGCTGGTGGATTTTACGCTGTCCGGTTTGCTGGCGCAGTTGGACGCGCCCTGATCCTCGACGCCAAGGTGCGGTAAACATAAACCGTTGGTAATTCGAGGCACATGTATAGGTTTTGGGGGGTAATCAAGTCGTTTGATGGTGTGATGGAATAAAAACAGCCTGCCCTGAGCAAGCTGTTGAACGACGATCCTGCCTTGTTTCGCCATTCGGACGGGATTTTCGTTTGCAGAGGCATGGTTGCACTGCCGCTGGACGCGCAAGGGTGGCTCGAATTTTCAACGGTTTATGTTTGGAGAACCATCTTGGCAAACATATTGTTTATGATATGATTATTAGAAATTAATGCGATCTAATGGGAGCTGGTTGAGAACACAAATTTTATGTTGGTCGTGGTGTGTCGGCACGCACAAGTCGGATCATTAGTTTCGTAATTCAAATTTTGTTGGGTTCGGCTTGACACCATCCCTCACACTTATAGTTGCGAGGCGATAATCGTGGATACGACGAATTTCTTCGACTTTGACTTTGGCGCGAATGAAACACAAACGTTGGATACGATCCTGCGGCAAGCGCGAGACACGGTCAATGCCGGACTGCTTGGCGCTGAGTCGTCACCGCAGGAGCAAACCCGCTCACAGCAGCAGGCGGATGATCTGCTCAACAGCCTGAGTCAGCAAGTAGCACGCTTCGCCTCCGAGCCGGAAGTCTTCCGGTTTGACAAAGCCAACTATACCAGCCACGGCTTGCCAGTCCCAACGCAAATTGAGCAAATTTTAGAGGAAAATCGCATCTACTGGGTGCATTTTCCAATTATTATGCACCCACAGGAAGATCGCCCATTCACCAAGATTAAGGTTGCGGTGGAATTCAACCCCGGCGTTGATGACGGACAGTCACGACCACGCGCTTTAACCATTCTGCCCGAACCGCGCTTTCGTGATCGACTGGCGCACGAGGGTGAGCTGAAATTGAGCCTGAACGCCAATCTCGAATTTGAAGCACATACGGGCGACATCGACATCCCTATACCGACGACTGGTTCATTGGGTCTAGATAGTGGATTGACGACGGCTAATGTCGCGCGGCTTGGTTTGACCGTCTTCCCTTTTACATATCGACTGCGCGCGGCGGAGATCACCAACAGCGCGGCGCGCGCCGAACAAGTTTACTGGACAGTTAAAGGCAATAAGTTCTTTCAAGACAACCGTCCCGAATTTATCGTGATCTTACAAGTGCCGAAAAGCATCGCCAGCGTGCGCATCGCGGCAGCGATGCAGGCATATTCCGAAGTCAGGCTGGCAGACCGCATCCTGCGTCTGTTTCGTCCCAATGTCAAACGCTATTTGGAAGCGGGCGCGCCCATTCCCGATCAGCGAACACCCGATCAATGGGATATCACTGCCAAACTTTAGCTGAGGCAGCATCATGACTGAGCGATCCACTAGCGAACACCGTCTGACCCTTGAAGTAGGGACCACTGAAGTAAAGGCGATTCACCACAATGGTGAACGTGGGCGCGGCACAGTGCAGTATGAGCGCGGCAGCCTGCTGCGCGACATGATCAACGCGCTGCGCGAATGGCTGGAAAATGATTGGCGTCCGCTTGACTCCAACAATCCATCAGACCGCCTGAAGCTGACAGTGCTGCGCGATGAAAAAGGCTTCGAGCTGTTGGGGCGCTGTTTATATGAAGTGCTGTTCGGAGGCGCTGGCAACGAAGCGCGCACAAGTTTGCGGCGCGCGTGGGAAGCCGCCCGCGAGCAGCATGTTCCGCTGCGCGTGGTGCTGAACTTCACTGATGCGCCCGAACTTGCCAACCTGCCATGGGAATATCTATGGTTTGAAGACGTTGAAGACTTCATCTGCCGCCACGTTGATATGGTGCTGACCCGCTACATTGAGCAGGGAACACCGCATCCACGCCTGCGCACCTCGCAGTTGAAAATTTTGGTGGCGCATACGCGCCCTAATTCTTTGCCCTCAGTTGAAGAACACCTGACCATCAACTCGATTCAGGATTATATCAACAAGTTGAAAACCAGCGTGATCCCGATCAACGAGAGCTTCACTCGTCTTGAATTGGTTGCGCCCGAAACGAGCATGGCGTTTGAAGAATTTGAAGAGCAGCTCGAACGCGAAAATCCGCACATTCTTCATTTTATCGGGCATGGTGAATTTGATGCACATCGTAAAGAAGGGCGCATCGCCTTCATCAATCCCGACGATCCTAATGATAAAGAACTGATCTCCGATGTCAAATTTGCGCGTGCCTGCCGCAAAGCCAGCAATCTGCGGTTAGTCATTTTGCAAATCTGCGAAGGCGGGGCGGTCAGTTTTGTCGATGGCAACGATGGCTTTGTTCCACGCTTGATGCAAAGCGCTGCTGTGCCGGCGGTGGTTGCCATGCAGCATCCAGTGCATTATGTGGCGGCAGCTGATTTCATGGATACGTTTTATCGGGAACTGTTAAAAACCAATGATGTCGGTTGGGCGGTGCAAAAAGGACGCGAAGCGCTTTCTGGCTCACTCAGTATGCGCCGACGCGATGGTAAATCGATTTATGCCTTTGGAACGCCGGTGCTGTACCTGCGCTCGGACGATGGAATGCTGCTTGACCTGAAATCTCCCACTGATGAGCCAACGCGCACGGTTCCCGGTCACGGCAGTCATGTAACGCTGATCGCTACTCAACCCCCGGTCAGGGATGCACACATTGAAAGCAACAGCATTGATGAACACTTTAGCCATGCCCGAAAACGAGTCGATCAGCTTGATAACCTTGCCCCATCGCAAAAACTCGATCTGCGCGATGAACTGCGCCGCATTAAAAAAAACCTCACTGATCCCAAACCGACCGTGATCAGACAGCAGATCGCGGATGAGGCAGAAGCCATCAAAGCTCGCATCGATGATATGCCGCATTTCGATGATCTCTACGAAATTCTGCGTGATATGGAGGATAGTCTATGACCCAGTCTTGTCATCCTACCGTGTCACAGCTTTTAGAGCAAACGCGCCGCCATGCGCTTGATCGCAAGCTGATCTTCGCGCTGCCGCTGCTCGATCAACTCAAAGAGCGCGTTGCGGTTGATGTCGGTCTGGTAGATGCGCTGGCACAGGTTGAACAATTTCAAAGTCTACTGACGGAAATGCAAGCTGCACTGGCATCGTCGCTCGAAACGACCGCGCGCGATCAATGGCTGGCGGTGTTCACCGATTACCTGATCCGTTGGGACTTATCCGCCTGTGAACACATGGCAGCACACAACAACGCGCTCGAAACTCAGGAGGCAACGTTAGCGCGTGAAGCCATTGACGCCATTCAGTCCGGTGATTATGCCAACCGCTCCGTACCCAAATTCAGTGAATCACGGATTGAGGTGACACGAACACGGGAATTGCCCAAGGCGGCGGATAGAAGCGTTCGACCGCCCGAACGAGCAGCTTACGAAAGGTGGCAAAGGGCAGCAGCTTGGGCATGAGCTTGTACCGTCCTTTGCCAGGGCGCCGGGTGAACAACCAGCGTGCTAGCACCCAGATATTCTGCATCAGCAGCCCCAAGCCCAAGAAAAAGAAGCGCAGGGCTGGGTTGCGCGAGTTCGTCAGGACTTTCACTTGGCGCAGTAGGCGATACGAGGCTTCAATCCCAAAGCGACGGCTGTATGGTTTTTCTGGGTTAGCACCGGAAATGGGCGGTTGAATTCGTGACCGGTGAAGCGCCGTGAGGATAGGACACCGCCAGACGCACGGGCAGCAGAGGCTGTGCAAGCGGTAACGCTGACTGACGTTTAGCGCGGTTCGAGGGTGCGCGCCTCCTCTAGCATGCGCTGCAAATAATCCTGGAAGGGCAAGTGCTGCCCGACAAGCCCCTTGATTTCCTGCTCCGCGATGACGCTCGCGCCCGCCAGCACGGTGAAGACCCGCCGTTTGGCATCGAGCAGCACCCCAACCGGAGTACCTGCATGGCGATAGCCGACATAGTAATCGTGTCGTCCGACAGCAATCATCCCGTTACGCCCGACCCGACGGCGGAAGACGCGGCGATGGTAATGGGCGAGCCAGGCATCGGGGTCAACCTCGTCAGGAACCGCGGGTAATGTGGGGAGCGTCGGGAAAGCGACGTAGGGCGGGCGGTTGCCGCACACGAGCGACTGATTCGCCCGCCCATGGTTGAAAAACGTGGCGTAGGTGTCGAGCATGTCCGCCCGCGCGCTCCAGTACTCGGGGAGCGCGCGCGACAGGCATTCGTACTTGACCGTTCTGACCGAGCGTTCAGCGAACGGCTTGTGCTGCGGCTTGCCCGATGCAACCAGGTCGGGTTCGACGCCCAAACACCAGAGGAAGCGCATCAGCGGCGAGGGAAAACCGTCACTCAGCCAGTTGCCGACGAAGCGCGGGTCGTTGTCGAAGCGCAACATGGCGGGCAGTCCGCGCTCGAGCAGCAGCTGTGCGACCGTCAGCAGCGCGCTGGCGGCATTGTAATGCACCGCTCCCGCCAGCTTGACCATACTTGAGGTGCCGCGATCCATCACAGTCAGGAATTCCAAGCGGGTCGCCACTTCCCCGAAGTCCATCTCCCAGTGCTGCAGTGGTTCCGGTCGGGTGAGCGGGTGATGTTCGCGCACCCGCGTCGGGATACGTCCGCCCGCCCGCAGCACCTGCCAGATGGTGCGCGGCGAGCGCGGCAGGTATAGCCCGCGCTCACGCAGTGCGGTGTCTTCATGCAGATGATACAAAATCGGTTTCGGGCCAACGACGCGTCCGTAGATGGCTTTCAGTTCATCCCGCAGACTCAAAATCGCGTCCCGCACGGCAGGCATCACCTGCCTAGGACGCACCGCATTGACCCGCACCCGCCGCTTGAACATGCTGAGTGACGGCGGGTTGAAAGCGCGAAAACGCCGCAGCCACTTTTTCACCCAGCTCACGCTGTAGCCGATGGCTGCCGCCAGACGAGGACGTGACCAGTCGGGATGTGCGCGGACTAACTGATACAACCGCAGGCGATCCAACTCCCATTGCGCTTCCATCGTGTTCTCTCCCAAGCTCAACGATGGCGCGATCTTACCCCGGTCACGAATTCAGTAAACAGTTTCCGGTGCTAACCCAGAAAAACCATACAGCGCGTGTTACTCTCCCGTAAACTGCTCCAACTTAACCGGATGCAAACCACCAAACCACCAAAACTCAATGCTTATGTTTGCTCACCTAGTGCTCGTGTGGCTGAGTTTCGCCTTGCTACTCTGTCTCTTCTGGGCGTGTTGTCTCGTTCCCACCAACCACCGCTCAACTTTGCGTCAGCAGATCGCCGTCATTCGCCAACGCTGGTACAAACAACGCCTGTCCAAGCCCAAAACGCCTCACGATTGCCCGCTGTGCTGCGCCGCTCAACCCGCAGGCAAACCGCGTCCC
>JBGSRB010000132.1:0-1532 GCA_041737735.1 Anaerolineae bacterium
GGCAGCAGATAGCGATCATAAATGTTGAAGTCAACCAATATATGCAGCGCTAGATACCCCGCGCTGTAGACGATCAGTGCGCGATCCACCCGCGCGAAGGGCGTATTGCGCAGCGCCGTGATCATGCCCGCACCGATCAGCAGAATCGTCGGCGCGCCGATCAGCCAGCGCGCGAGGTTGAACCACGCGATCACGCGGTCGGGCGCGTCGTCCAGCGGGACTAAGCCGCTGATCGGGTTGTTCGCCGTCCCTAACGCGAAAATGCCACCATTCGACCACTCGCGCGCGGCGTCCCACAGCAGCAGCGCCAGCCCGCTGATCACCAACGGAGTCAGCAGCGCGATCCATGCGCGGGGTGTGAGCGTGCGCGCCGACCATCCGATCAAGATGATCAGCGGCACGGTATAGACCGCTTGCGTTTTCGTCCAGAATGCCAGTGCGATCCATACGCCCGCCCACCACCATGATCCGCGCGCGGACGCCAATAGCGCTAACGCCACGAGCGCGGTCAGCAATCCGTCGGTGAAAGCGGTCGCGCTGAACGCCAGCGCAAAGGGCGAAAGCGCCAGCAGCAGCATCGACCACAGCGCCACCGTGTGATCGCGCGGATACAAACGCTGCGCCAGCGCATAACCCGCCGCAATGACGATCAGCGCCGCGAACACGCCAACGACACGCACGGCGAACTCGCCCACCAACGGATCAAAATCCAGCACGGTGGCACGCGGCTGCACCGCGAACAGCGTCAGCGCGATGGCGTTAGCATAGATCGCCAGCGGCGGCTTATCGAGATCGCCTAATAGCAGCCAATCGCCGTTGACCGCCGCGCGCCGCGCAAACGTGGTGAACAGCGCTTCGTCGGCGTGAAAGCGCTCAGCGTGATCAAGCGCGCGCGTTCGCATCCCCGCCGCGATCAGCAGGATGAGGATGGCGATCCAGAAGGTGCGCTTAGCCGCCAAACCGCCCCCGCAGATACTCCAGCGCCACGCGGTCGATCATGTTGGGATCGTCTCCGCGCCAGCGTTCTTCGAGATTTTCGCGCCCGACCAGCCCATCGAACTGGGCGATGCTGGCGGCGTCCCACACGCCATCGGGTTCAGCGGTGCGATCGCCCGTGCGAATCAGTAGCGCTTGCAGTTCGCGTGCCAGATCGGGCGTGATTGGCAGGCGATCTTCCGGCTTCACGTCGCCAAAATACAAGTGATGCGTGTTGACCAAGCCCGCCAGCTTCGTGAACGGCTGCGGATCATCATCGACGCGCAGATCGAGATAGCGATCGTTGTCGCCACCATAGCCGCCGTCAGGACGCACCACCAGTAGCGCCGCCGATTGGCGTCCGCGCTTATCGCCGCCCGCCGCATCGCCCGCGATCAGCGACGCGAGTAAGCGATCCGCCAGTTCGCCCGTCGCCGCTTGATAGGTGTCGATCAGGGCGCGGACAACGCCTTCGCCCGCGAGTAGATTTCCCTGCGCGGCGACGCCTTCAGCAGTTAAGCCGCCCGCCCACGCATGACAACCCGCGCCCGTGAACG
>JBGSRB010000149.1:0-4767 GCA_041737735.1 Anaerolineae bacterium
TGGACGCGGCAGGCGTCGATGTGATCATCGCGCGCGGGTTTGCGCGGGTGGGCATGGGCGCGGCGCTGCATGAACGCCTCCTGCGCGCGGCTGAGGGGCAGATCGTGGGGTAGAATCATCAACTATTAAGCTGGCGTTGAAGTGCGCGTCACTTTTCGGTGTCATGCTCGTACTACATTGTAGAACTCTGAGTGAAACGAGCAAACGACATGGGCATCGAACTGTATTGGGATAACGACGCGCGCACGGTGATGCTGCTGGAAGTCGATGGCGCGTGGACGTGGGATGAGATGTACGTGATTCTCGACAAGATCAAGCGCGTGACTGATACCTCCGCCACCACCATCGCCGCGATTCTCGATTTGAGCGGCGGGTTATCGATGCCGGGCGGTTCGCTGTTCACCAAAACGGGTTATGACCACGCCAAGCGCGTGATCAAGATGGGCGAAGGCGGCACGGGACCCGTGTTCATCATCGGGGCGAACAGCGTGATCCGCACGGTGTATGACACGTTCGCGCGGCTGGATCGCAGCGTGACCAGCAGCATCCAGTTTGTCGAGTCGGCTGATCAAGCGCGCGCGCAGTTGGTCGCGTTGGGTTATGCGTATGATGAAGAAGCGTTAGCGATTTAGCCTAGCTTGCGCTTCAAATCACGGATGATCCGCTTGACTTGGGCTTGATTATTGCGCTGACGCCCACCGCCTAGATCAAGATATTTTTGATAATCGCGGATCGCCTCATCGAGGTCGTTCTTCGCTTCGCGCGCGTATCCGCGCTTGAAGTACACCTCCGCGTCATCGGGCTTCAGGCGGATGGCTTCGCTATAGTCGCGGATCGCCCCTTCAAGATCGCCTTGCGCGAAGCGCGCAAGCCCGCAAGTGTTGTACCACCAAGCATCATTGGGATTGAGGCGTATAGCTTCTTCATAATCGCGGATCGCCCCTTCAAGATCGCTTTGCTGTTTGCGCAGCGAACCGCGCTTGAAGTACGCCTCCGCGTCATCGGGCTTCAGGCGGATGGCTTCGCTGTACAGCCCTATCTTTTCACTGCGATCAGTTGCGCTTAGACCTCGATTAAAATAAACCTCAGCTCTCAATTCTTGCGGTGTTGGGATGGGCAGCGCATCCGCTTCGGCAACCCGCTGCTCCACTTCCGCTTGATCGCTAGCGGGGGTGGGACGCACAACGCCATAGACTGGTTGCTTGAGAAAGCGATCCCGCAGTTTACCCATCGCGGCATCAAAATATTCATGTAGCACGGTTAAACCGTTGAAGCGCGGCAGATCGCTTAGCTTCCCTGTGAGGTACTGCATGTTCGTGCTGAACGAGAACTCATTGACGAGCAGCGGTACGATATTGCGCTTGTGATCGATGGCGTGTTCGATCTCGCGGCGCAGCCAATCGTCGGGTTCGGCGCAGCGTTCCAGTGTGCCGGGTGCGAGAATCACGATGAAATGGGCGCGCGCTTCGATCTGACGCAGTAGGATCGTATCAAACTGACCTGCATCCAAACTTTCCACATCCATGAACACATCATAGCCCTGACCGCGCAGATAGTTATACACAAGGCGGGCGATTGCCCAACTCACGGCGCGGCGATAGCTGATAAAAACGGTTTTGTGTTCCGACATGGCGCTCATTAAGCTCGTGGTGGATAACACGCACAGTATAACATAGCGTGGGGCGTTTCAAGTCGTAATGAAGCGCCCCGCCGCCGTCAGGCTTACGCCTGCACGATCACGCCTTCATGCGGACGCAGCGCCAGCGATCCGCTGACCGTTTCGCGCCGATCCATGAGCGTAGACAGCACCAGCGCGCCGCTCACGTTCACGGTCTGCGGCTGATCGGTGAAGTTCAGCGCAATCGTGTAATGTTCGCCGCGCCGATAGGCATATACGCCGTCGGGCGCATCAATCGATTGATACGCGCCGAACAGCAGATCATCATCGGAACGGCGTAACGCGATCAGCGCGCGATACAGGCTGAGCATCGAACGCGGATCGACTTGCTGCGACTCGACATTGTTGTTGGCGAAATTCGCCGCCAGCGGCAGCCACGGCGTCACGCCTTCGGGGGCAAAGCCGCCGTTGGGCGCTTCTTCCCACTGCATGGGCGTGCGCTCGTGGTCACGGCTGATGCCGATGTTGATGCCCTGCGGGTCTTGATACTGTTCCGGCGCGATCGGCACGTCGTGCATGCCCAATTCTTCCCCATAATAGATCGTGGGCGTGCCGCGCAGGGTCAGCAGCAGCAGCGCGGCGTTGCGGGCTTGCGCCGATCCGATGCGCGTGGCGAGTCGTTCGCGATCATGGTTGCCCATCACGTAATTGCCCCAGCCGTAGGGCGGAATGGCGGCGTCGTAGGCATCAACGAACGCGCGGATCACGTCGGCGCGCCAATCGAGCATGGTCAGCGCGAAGTTGAACGGCTGATGAATCTCGTTGCCGTGCGGCTGGCTGCCATCACCATAAAAACTGACGATGAACGCGGGATCGGTGCTGTAAGCGATTTCACCGATCATCACGCGGTTGTCGAACTCATCGAACGCGGTGCGAAACGCGCGGATCACGTCGTGAATGCCGTCGCCGTTCTCGCTGTAGGTGCGTAACAGGCGATCCTGCGGATTCCACACACCGGGGACGTAATCGGGGTTGGGCGGGTTGTCGCGCAGTTGCAAATCATCTTTGATCATGCGATCCACGACATCCACGCGGAAGCCATCCACGCCGCGCCGCAGCCAGAAGCGCACCTGATCGAGCATGGCGGCGCGCACCGCCGGATTGCGATAGTTCAAGTCGGGCTGTTCGGGCAGAAAGTTGTGCAGATAATACTGGTGCGTGGTCGCGTCCCACGTCCATGCCGAGCCGCCGAAGTATGCTAGCCAGTTGGTGGGCGGCGATCCGTCGGGCTGGGCATCGCGCCAGATGTACCAATCGCGCTTGGGATTGTCACGGCTGCTGCGCGACTCGATGAACCATTCATGCTCATTCGACGTGTGGTTCGGCACGAGATCAAGCACGACTTTGATGCCGCGTCCGTGCGCTTCGTGCAGCAGATGATCGAAGTCGTCCAGATTGCCGAACAACGGATGAATAGCGACATAATCGCTGACATCATAGCCGAAGTCTTTCATCGGCGACGGGTAAATCGGGGAAATCCAGATGGCGTCGATGCCCAACCAGGCGATGTAATCGAGCTTCGACGCGATGCCGCGCAGATCGCCCACACCATCGCCGTTAGCGTCCATGAAGCTGCGCGGATAAATCTGGTAGATGATGCCCCGCATCCACCACGGGGCGTTAGGGTGTGTCATAACAAGCGCCTCAATCTGCTGTCACCAATAGAGTGCATACTGTACCGTGTGGATGGGCATGGGCGCGAGTCGCGCGCAGTTAAACGCGCACGTAACAATTTTGTAGCGTGCGGCGCGGGGAGCATAGGCTACCATTAGCGCTTAAATCGTTCACACCGACGCTTAAATGACATCCATAAAGCGCAGGATCGCGAAAAGTATGATCGCGCCCATGATGATGTAAAAGGCATTGCCATAGATCAAGCCCATGATCCCGACTTTATAGCCTAATGATTCAAGTTTGTGCTTGAGGACATTGGCTGAGGGTTCGGTCAAGGTGGAGCCATCCGCGAAGACCAATGTGGGTACGCTTTCATAGCCGTTATTGATCTGCCGCACGCGCTCACGGGCATCCTCATCCTCATGGATGTTGATATAGGTGTAGTCAACTTGGCTGTGCTTCAACATGGCTAGCACGGGTGGCAACTGCGGGCAGGAGCGATGGGCATACAGGATGATTTCGTTGCTCTCAGCCATTGCTAATGCTCTTTCTGTTGGTGGTGAACCTGCTAGGGTGTATCTGCAAACGATGACCCCCTCCGTCAACCTTCGGTTGCCACCTCCCCCGAATTCAGAGGAGGTAAAAAACAGTCTGTTTTGTTCCCCTCAGCCGAATTCGGGGAGGGGCTAGGGGTGGGGTCGGGTTTGCAGATACACCCTAGATGAACAATCATCATTTCTGCATAGGGAATAAACTGATAATAAACTTACAGGTCGGCATGTGTCAAGAATGATGAAGTGATATGCTACCATTAACCCGAATCGGTTCGCCTAACATCAGGGGCAGCATGGCACAGCAGCGCATTGTCGTCAAAGTTGGAACCAGCATCCTGACCGATGGTACGCCGCGCTTAAGTCGCGCGCGGATGCTTGAGATCGTCCAGCCGATTGCGCGGCTGCATCAAGCCGGTCATGAGATCGTGCTGGTGTCGTCGGGCGCGGTCGCCGCCGGACGCGAACGCTTGAATTTCCCCGACTTCGGGCGCAATGTTCCCACCAAGCAGATGCTCGCCGCCGTCGGACAAAGCCGCTTGATGCAGGTGTACAGCGATTTGTTCGACATTTTTGGCTTGGTGGTGGCGCAGCTTTTGCTCACCCGTGAGGACTTGAACGACCGGGCGCGCCACCTGAACGCGCGGGACACGCTCATGACGCTGCTCGACCGCCGCTTGATCCCGATCATCAACGAGAACGACACCACCGCCACGCACGAGATTCGCATTGGCGATAACGACAACCTCTCGGCGGCGGTGGCGGCGCTGGTCGAAGCCGAACGCCTGATCATCCTGACCGATCAGCCGGGGTTGTTCACCGCCGATCCGCGCGCGAACACCGCCGCCCAACTGATCGAACACATCGAACGCATCGACGAAGGCGTGTATACGCTGGCGGGCGGCGTGGGATCGGCGCTGGGAA
>JBGSRB010000169.1:0-1749 GCA_041737735.1 Anaerolineae bacterium
AGCGCGGCATTGAGCGCGGCATCGAGCGCGGGATGAGCGTCCATGGCGCGGGCGATCAGCTGCGCGGCGTCGGCGTCCCGCTGATCAAGCGCGTGCTGGAATAATGCGCGTGCGTGCTGCACCTGCTGATCATCGGTGGGACTGGCAGCGCCACGCAGCGCCGTTTTGAGGGCTTCGGGTGTCATGCCGTTTCCGTCGGCGGACGCATTGGGCTGCGCTACGTGGCGCACCGTTTGCTCGTTCGATGCACCGTTAGGGCGGTTATCCGCTTGATCGGTCATGGCATCACCATTTTAACTTGCCAACACAAATTGATTACCCGTGTGAAAAGCGCACAAAGCCGTCATTGTAGCATGAACTTTTCGGGTTGCGTGAGATCGGTGTGAAAGTTGATAGACAAAAGTCGATGACTGTTTTGATGCCCATCTAATCTAGGCGGAGCGTCGCCAGCGTCAGATAAGTGTCGTCATTGACGGGCAAGCGCGCGTTAGCGTCAGCCAGATCGTACAACCCGACGATCAGCGTGTATTCGCCGGCTGGCAGGTCGAGCAGCAGCGCGTGCTGATCGATCACGGGTTGGGCGGGCGTCCATGTTGTGGTCAGCGCCAAGCCGCCCACAGGTTCGCTGTCACGCTGGGCGGCGAGTGAGCCATCGGAGTTGAGCAACTGCACGAACACCTTGTAACGCGCGTCCAGCGGCGCGTCGGTGATCCACGTCAGGCGCAGGCGCAGGGCATCCCCCCGTGCGAAGGTGTCCGCGTTCCATGCGGCGCGCGTCAGCGTGATGTGATCGCCAAACTGCGCGTTGAGTTCGCGCACCTGCGGCAGATCAACGGGCGTGGCGAAACGCGCCAAGCGCACATCGCCAAACCAGACAGCATCCAGCGCGAACGCCGACTCGGTGAGTGTGGTTTCGACGATACGGCGGGGATCGCGTTCAGCTTCGCCCCAGAACACGACAGCGATCTGATCATGGGCGGCGATCAGCGTTTCGACTTCGGCGCGTACGGCGGTATCGTCGGGCGTGAGTTCGCGCGGCAGACCGATCACGGGGTCAGCGCCCGCAGCATAGTAACTAAAGACTTCCGCCTGCCCCGCCGCATTGAGAATTATCACGTCGTCGGCGTCGAGCGTGGCTAATGCTTGCGCGATGCCGCGATAATCAGCGCGCTGATAGGCGGGATCAGCGTACAGCGGCGGCAGACCGCCCGCCAATGTGCTGATCAGCCAGACCGCGCTTAAGAGCGTCGCCGCGCGCGCGAACAGACGCGCCGCCTGCGCGCGTTGTAAATTCCAGAGCGCCGCCGCGCCGCCCGCGATCCATAAGGCGATGGCGCTTTGCACGGGCAGCAGCGCCTTGAGATCGTCGGGACGATATAAATCCGCGCCAATGAAGATCGCCAACGGCACGATCACCAGCACGGGCGCGAACAGTACGCGCCAGATCGCGCGCGTGGGCGTAGTAGGCACGATCAGCGCGAACGCCAGCAGCAGAATCGGGATCGCCGCCGGAATATCCAGCAGGGTGACACCGTAGATCAGTGTGTTAAGCGTGATGCTGAGCGCTTCGGGCAGCGTGGAAACGAACGGCGCTTCCCGCCATGTCGTCAACTGCGTGATCACGATGGGCAACCATGCCGCAAACAACAGGATCGTGAGCGCGTTCGCGCCGATGTAGAGCCGCCAACCCGCGCGCGGACGCTCACGCAGCAACCAGATCAGCGCGATCACGCCTTGCGCCAGCAGCAC
>JBGSRB010000174.1:0-2023 GCA_041737735.1 Anaerolineae bacterium
TCGAAGCCGATGGCGCGGCGGTGCATTCGCTCTACTGCGCGATTGTGCCGCGCTTGGTGCAGCCCGTTGCTGTGCCAGTCGAAGACGCCGATACGCTGGTGTATCGCGTCGATGGGCGCGTGCAAGGCTTTGTGGCGGTCAGCGAAGGCAAGATGGGCGCGTATCTCGTGCCGTATCTGCACCCGGATGTGCTGCACCGCGATGCGGCGCGCGTGCTGGCAGGCGCACTGCTGAACACGGCGCGTGCCGGACGTCCGGTGTACGTGTGCGTGCGCCGTTATCAAGATTGGCTCGAAGAAGCGCTGACCGATCTGGGTTTTACACCCCAGCGCGGACAAGCGTTGATGGTGCGGCATATCGCCGCAGGCGTGCGCCACGCGACTTTTGAGCGAGTGCCGCACGCGCTCGAAGGCATGGCGGTCATGCCCATGCGCCCGCCCAGTACCAGCAGTGAGATCGGGCAGGGTTAACACACACGGGAATCAACCCGAACCAAAATCTCGGCAGTGTGCCGACGAACGTTCACACACAAATTAGGGAGAACCCAACACATTTCTATGGAACGACGCATCACGGACGACCTAGACAAACTCAAGCATGTGCTGCCAGCCCATATCAATGCGATGCTGGACACTATCGGCAACCCCGACGACCTGCTCGAAGTTGTGCTGGACTTGGGGCGTAAACCCGCTGCCCGTTATATCACGGGCGAAGTTCCTTTATCCGAACATGAAGTCTCACGCGATGATCTCGATGCGATTGTGGCGGGTGTTGGCACATTCGACGCTGACAACCGCGCCGGCATGGAGCGCACGCTGCACCGCATCAGCGCGATTCGCAATCGGCGCGGCGAAGTCGTCGGGATGACCTGTCGCGTCGGGCGTGCGGTCTATGGCACGATTGACATCATTCAAGACCTGATCGAAACCGGACAAAGCATTCTGTTGCTCGGTTCGCCCGGTGTCGGCAAAACGACGATGCTGCGTGAAGCCGCGCGCGTGCTGGCGGACAATAAGCGCGTGATCATCGTCGATACCAGCAATGAGATCGGCGGCGATGGCGACGTGCCGCATCCGGCGGTGGGTAAAGCGCGGCGGATGCAGGTGTCGCACCCGGAACGTCAGCACGAAGTGATGATCGAAGCGGTCGAGAATCATAACCCCGAAGTGATCGTCATCGACGAGATCGGGCGCGAACTCGAAGCCACCGCCGCGCGCACGATTGCCGAGCGCGGCGTGCAGTTGATCGGCACGGCGCATGGTAACGCGCTGGAAAATCTGCTGCTCAACCCGACGTTGAGCGATCTCGTCGGCGGGATTCAAGCAGTCACGCTGTCGGACGAAGAAGCGCGGCGGCGCGGCACGCAAAAGACCGTTCTCGAACGGCGCGCGCCTCCGACCTTCGACGTGCTGATCGAAATTCAAACGCGCGACCGTCTGATCATCCATGAGGATGTGTCGGGCGCGGTCGATGCGATGCTGCGCGAACGTCCGCTGCCCGTCGAGATTCGTTTCCGCAACGAAGTGGGCGAGATCATCATCGAAAGCGCGCAGCCGCAGTTACGCGCGATCAGCGACCGCAACATCAAGGGTGAAGCGCGCGAAGAACGTCGCACCCTGCGGAACGGACCCGAACGCAGCACCAGCAGCGGACGCTATCGGCGTGACCGTCCCGAACGCGATTACGACACGGGCGAAGCGGTATCCGTGCCGTTCAACGGCGGAAGCGGACGCCTCAAGCCGATCACGGTGTATGCCTACGGCGTGGCGCGCAGTCGCTTATTTCAGTCGGGGCGGCGCATGAATGTTCCGCTGACGCTGACCGACGACGCGGGGCAAGCGGATATTATCGTCACGCTCAAGAATTACTATCGTCGGCGTCCCAAGCTGATCGTGGACGCGGAACGGCGCGGCACACCGATTTATGTGCTGCGCGCCAACACCATCACGCAGATGGAGAACTTTCTGGTGGACGTGTTCCAAACCGGAGAGGAGGGCGGCGGCGGCGACGCAGCCGACCCTTT
>JBGSRB010000187.1:0-8393 GCA_041737735.1 Anaerolineae bacterium
GCGCCGCTAGGTTGGGCGCGGCGATCAAACCACCGCCGCGCACGGTTGCGCCCACTACCAGCGCCGCGCTGATCAGCACCAGATTTTTGACGATATACTGCCCTTCCAGCGTTAGCACGAACGGGAATTGAGCAAACACCAAGTCAGGGCGCAGGATCACGGGCGAAAGTGTGCCGGGCATCTGCAAGAATAACAGCAGAATAGTGACGCGCATCAACTTGCCAGTGATGAAGCCCAAGCCGATCAGCATTTCCCACAGCGCCAGCACGGGCAGGAACCAGTCGAGCGAGACGAACGTGATCGTCGCGCGGATCATGCCCTCCGCCGGACTCAAGCCCGGCACCAATTTCAACGCGCCAAACCAGAAGAACACCACCCCGATCGACACCCGCAGCAATGTGATCGCGTGGCGCGCCATCCACCCCGTGATCGTGACATCCACCCGATTGAACTGATCGAACAGCGTTGGGTCAACCTTACGCATGATCAGATGTGCCTCCAAGCTTACAAGTGCTATTTTTCACGATTGCTTGTGAAGAATGTAACAAATAACTGTTGGCGTGTCAAGTAGGTGGCACAGCCGACCTTTTTTGCGTCCTGAAATGGCGTGATTGGTATTTGCACCCGCGTCAAGTTCGCAGTACAATAACAGCGTCAGTTTGTGTAAAAATGAACAAGTGCCATCCATCATTAACCCACGTGAGTTTGCTCATGTTTGTCTGTTTGCCATCATTCAAACCAGCCTATCAGTCATTTACGGAAGCGGTTCATGAATCTACCTAATTTTTCTTCAAATCCACGCTCAAACACGATTTTATGGATCGTCGTGGCAGCGGTGGCGATCCTTGCGGGTGGCGTGCTGATCGGCGCGTTCACGCCCGCGGTGCTGCCCCCGGCTGCATCCGCTGAAGGGCAGCAAGTCGATGACTTGTTCCGGTTTATGCTGGTCATTGGCGGGTCAATCTTCCTGCTGGTGAACGGCGTGCTGGTCTACTCGATCGTGCGCTATCGCGCGCGCCCGGGTGATCGCAGCGATGGCGTGCCACTGAGCGGCAACAGTACGCTCGAATTTACGTGGACGATCATCCCGACGATCATCGTGTTGATTTTGACGGTCTATAGCTGGCAGGTGTACACCAACATCACCAGCGTTAACCCGAATGAGCGCGTGATTGAAGTGGTGGGTCAGCGCTTTGCGTTCGCCTTCAATTACGACATCACGCTGAATGACCTGCCCGACGGCGTGACGCAGGACCAACTGCCTGAGAACATCCGCGCGACCTTTGATGCGGGTGACGCGGTGCGTTTCAGTTCGGCACAACTGCATACGTGGGTGGGTCAGCCGATGCTGATGCAGATGCGGACCGAAGATGTTAATCACGCCTTCTGGATTCCCGCGATGCGCGTCAAGCAAGATATGCTGGCGGGTCGGCAAACCGAAGTGCGCTTCACGCCCACCGAAGCGGGTGTGTATCGCATTGTGTGCGCGGAATTGTGCGGGTCGGGTCATGGGGCGATGGCGGGCGAAGTCAACGTCAGCGGCGACTTGATCGGCGCGTGGTTGATTGTGCATCAAGATGAAGCGACGTATCAGCGCGAATTCTTCGCACCGAACGCCCAACAAGCACTGTTCCCGCCGGAAGACCCGGCGCTGCTCGGTCGGCAAATTCTCGCCAGCAATCGTTATCCGTGCGCGGCGTGTCATGTCGTCACCGATCTGGGTTGGAACGGCGTGACGGGTCCCAACTTGAACAACGTCGGCAATCGCGCGGCGACACGGGTTGCGGGTCAAAGCGCCCACGATTACCTGTATGAGTCGATTCGACTGCCGGGCGCATATCTGGTACCGGGTTATGGCAACTTGATGCCGCAGTTCAACCCGGAACCGGATCAGCCGAATTACATGCCGGAAGAAGATTTGGAAGCGATCATCGCTTACCTGCTCACGCTGGCGGAAAACTAGACCACACACTCATTTATCGGGAGAAAGCGAACCACTCATGGCAACGATTGCACGACCAATTCCCGGAACTGTTCCCGCGCCCACGAAGCGCGTTGGCGTTGGTGCTTATCTGCGCTGGAGCGTCGATCATAAGATCATCGGCGTTCAATATATGGCGCTGGCGTTCTTCTTCTTCATCTTCGCGGGCGCACTGGCGATGATGATCCGTTGGGAACTGCTGACGCCCGAAATCGACGTGCTGGCGGATGGGCGCGTTTATAATCAACTGTTCACGATTCACGGTTCGGGCATGATCTTCCTGTGGATCATCCCGATGATGGCGGGCTTCGGCAATTATCTGCTGCCGTTGATGTTGGGCGCCAAAGATATGGCATTTCCGTGGCTGAACGCCTTCGCCTTCTGGCTGCTGCCGCCCGCGGGCTTCCTCATGATCCTCGGCTACGTTGCCGGACAAGCCGAAGCAGGCTGGACGAGTTATCCGCCGCTTTCGACGCTGTTCAGCGACGACGGACAAACCTTCTGGGCGATGTCGCTGCATTTGCTCGGCATCTCGTCGATTCTGGGCGCGATCAACTTCATCGTGACGATCAAGAATATGCGACCGGAAGGCATGGGCTATTTCCAGATGCCGCTGTTCGCATGGGCGATTTTGGCAACGTCGATCATCATCGTGATGGCGACGCCGTTTCTGGCGGGCGCACTGACGCTGCTGATTCTGGATCGCGTGGCGGGGACGGCTTTCTTCGATCCGACGCGCGGCGGTGACGTGCTGCTGTGGCAGAACGTGTTCTGGTTCTACAGCCATCCCGCGGTGTATATCATGGTGCTGCCCGGCTTCGGCATTCTGAGCGAAGTGCTGGCGGTTCACGCGCGCAAGTCGGTGTTCGGCTATCGCGCGATTGCGCTTTCGAGTATGGCGATTGCGCTGGTCGGCTTCACGGTGTGGGCGCATCATATGTTCACCAGTTTGACGCCGGAACTGCGTATCCCGTTCATGATCACGTCGATGATCATCGCCGTGCCAACGGGCATCAAGGTGTTTAGCTGGTTAGGCACGCTGTGGGGCGGACGCATTCGCTTCACTAGCGCGATGCTGTTTGGGCTGGGCTTCCTGTCGATGTTCGTGATCGGCGGTATCACCGGTGTGATGCTGGCGAGCGTGCCGTTCGACATTCACGTGCATGACACGTATTTTGTGGTCAGCCACTTGCATTTTGTGTTGTTTGGCGGCTCGGTGTTCGCCATCTACGCGGGCATTTATCACTGGTTCCCGAAGATGTTCGGGCGCATGTTAGATGAACGTTTGGGCAAAATCCACTTCGCGCTGACGTATGTTGGCTTCTTCTTCACCTTCTTCCCGCAGCATTTGCTCGGTATGCAAGGGATGCCGCGCCGCGTCGCGGTGTATGCGCCGGAGTTTCAAGGGCTGAATATTCTGGTCAGCATTTCGGCGTTCGTGTTGGGCATTTCGACGTTCGTGCTGCTGTGGAATGTCGCGGTCAGCCTGTATCGCGGGCGTATAGCAGGTGCGAATCCGTGGCGCGCGCTGACGCTCGAATGGGCGACGACTTCACCGCCGCCCGCGCATAACTTCATCGGCGATCCCGTGCCGTTCGCGAACCCGTATGGGTATGGCACACGCGCCGCGCACGATTATCTTGATGCCGTAGATGCGATGTACGGGTTTTCGGAATCACCGAATCCCGATATGCCGCGTCCCACGCAGCCGCAACCGCAGCCGCAAGGCACGGGCGATTAGTTTAGACTCAGGGGCGCAGTGTATTGCTGCGCCCCGACACAGAACGACAATTAGCGTACAGGTATCATGACGAACCGCGATTTACTGGAACAACAAACCCTCTCGCGCGATGAGCTGATCGCGCTGCGGAACAAGCGCACGGGCGTGACCATCTTCCAAATTTCATGGATTATGGTGTTCGTGTGCTTGATCGTGGTCAATTTGCAAATTCGCAGCAATTTTGTGGTGTGGCCTCCCGTCGGCGTGGATGAACTCAATCGCGCGCTGCCGACGGTGGCAACGCTGGCGCTGCTGATCAGCAGCGTGGCGGCGTATCTCGGATTGCGCGCTCTGCGCCAGTCGGATCGCGTGGGCATGTTGAATAACTGGCGCGTTGCGTTAGTATTAGGCGTGGCGTTCATTGCGATCATGGCGCTGGAATGGGTCGCCGTGCCGTTCAGCGAACAATACAGCACCGTGTTCCGCGTGATGACGGCATTTCACGCGCTGCACGCGCTGGCGATTGGCCTGATCATGGTGCAGGTGTATCGCACCGCGCTGGCGGGTGGTTACGATCTCGCTCATCACTGGGCGGTGGAAGCATCCGTCAAATTGTGGTATTTTGTTACCGTCGCGTGGATCATGTTCTACGTGGTGTTATACATCATTTGATCTATGCACGGACAGCACGTGCTAATTCGTTATTGCTTACAACGCTACCATCACCTCTGGAGGGAAGTTCGACTATGCAACCCGGTTTGAGTCGCGCGATCCCGATGTCGATCTTGGGATTTTTATTAGGCGCGTTGATCGTCATTGTGCTGCGCGGCTTACAAGGCATTGAACCCGCGTGGGACAGCGGCGCGGGCGTGATCGTCGCCGCCTTCACCACGGCGATCTTTTTCATGTGGGGCATGGGCGCGTTCGACCCCAAAATGAGCGCACACGGCGAAGATCATGACGCCGAAGCGCACGCTGACGAAGCCCACGAACCAGAGGAGGAACCTGCGCCGCAAATTCTCACCGGCTATATGTGGCAGCTTGCCACCCTGCTGCTGGTGGTGGTGGGCGCGGTGGGCGCGTTCGCTTTCCTCGATGTGCTGACGCTGCGAACAACTGAAGTTGCCGATGCCGCCGTTGATCGGATCGGCATGGTGCCAATGGAGTTGTTCGGGCAAGAAGTGCTGGTCAGCCAATTTGTGATTTTTCTCGGCTTCGTGATCTTCACGTTCATCTCGCTGATCGCGGCAGCGGCGGTGTTAGGTTGGGTGGTGTTTAGCCTCAACCGCGGCATGATCGTCGCGCAGGCAGAAGCCGCCAGTGGTGGATCGGCTGCTCTGCCCGCACCGCAAACACGCGCGTTGTCCGCTGGCGCTGGCGCGACTGCGACACCCGCTTCCAGCCCGTCGTTGTTGGCGCGCATCCGCCCGATTGCGCTGTTCGTGTTCGTGTTCGTGGTGCTGTATCTGGTGTTTTACTACGTCGCCATCGGCTTGATCTTGCCGGAGCCGAATTTACCCGGCTTGAGCCTATTCTTGGATAACCCGACGCAGCTCGTGTTCTTATCGGCGGTCAATGCGCTGTTGTTCACCGTGATTTTGCTGCGCCCCGGCTGGTTGCTGCGCACGCTGGGCGTGGTTGCACGCTGGTCGGCGCGCCAACTGCGACGCCTGCCGAACGCCTTACAGTGAGGAAATCTTTATGAGCGACGCAATCATTAAACCCGCTGCTACCGCCAAACCGCACGACGCCCACGCGCAGCGCGTCGATAATCTCAAGTTCGCCATGTGGCTGTATCTGGCATCGGAAGTGGTGATTTTCACGGTGCTGATCGCCGCGTTCATCATTTATCGCATTGATAACCCGGAACGCATCAAAGAAGTGCATGAAGCGGCGGGCTTGCTGTTGGTCACGCTCAACACCTTCCTGCTGCTGACCTCAAGCTGGGCGATGGTGATGGGGCTGCGCGAAATTCAGCGCGGCAATCAACGCGGCTTGATCAACTGGATCAGCTTGACGGCGATCCTCGGCGCGGTGTTTGTGCTGCTGCAATACGTCGAATACAATACGCTGAGCTTGGAAGGCATCACCTTATATGGTGACACCTTCGGGATGCGCTTCTACGCGCCAACCGCGTTTCACGGCGCGCATGTGATCGTCGGCGTGATGTGGGCGATCTTCGTCGTGCTGAACGCGCGGCGCGGCGCCTACACGGCGCAGAATTACATCGGCGTGGAAATTTTCGGCTTATTCTGGCACTTCGTCGATGTGGTGTGGATCGTGCTGTTCACGGTGATTTATCTGATTTAGGCGCGGCACAGACTGCGTAGCATGGACGCGAAAGGCTGAGCATGGCTGACGAAAAAGAAAATCCAGTGCCGATTGACCCGGAAAACACCACGCCGGAGCTTGAAGAAGCGCAAAGCACCGATGTGCGTGAACTGCGTGAAACCAACCTAGACGAACTGCCCACTGATCAACTGCCGGGTGCGTTTGCCGAGCGTCAAGCGTATGAGGAAGAAAATCCCGACGCGCAAGAAGCGCGCGAGGATTTCGAGAGCGCGTTAGATAAGCCAATTGAAGCGATTGAAGACGCGATCAACCGGCTGGACGAACAAGACCAAGCCGAACACGCGCATCCTGTGGCGCATGGTGGCAATACAACGGTGGTGTTCGGGCAAACGATCCCGCTGCCGTTGTATACGGTGGTGTTCGGGGTGTTGGCTGCGGTCACGATCTTGGAAGTGATCATCGCGGAACTGCCCGAAGGCATTCTGACCGCCCCGCTGCTGATCGGCTTGTCGCTGGTGAAGGCGGTGTTGGTGGTGCTGTTCTATATGCACTTGCGTGAGGACAGCCGCATCTTCTCGGTGGTGTTGATCATTCCGTTGTTCGTGGCGATTGTGTCGCTGATCTTCTTGCTTTCCGTTCCGACAACGGGGTATTAAACCTATTGGCGCGTGTTGATCTCAATGGACAGGTTGCCATCGTCACAGGGGCGGCGCATCGTGTCGGGCGCGCGATTGCGATCGAACTGGCGCGCGAGGGCGTGAATATTGTCGTGCATTATCACAGCACGCCTGAAGCCCAAGTCAAAGACACGTTGCGCGAAATCAAGTCGTTCGGCGTCGATGCTTTCCCCGTGCAAGCTGATTTGAGCGTCGCTGAGGGCGTCGATGTGCTGTTCGACGCCGCGCGCGAACATTTCGATCAATTGGATATTCTGGTCAACAGCGCGTCGAACTTCCAAAGACGTGATCTTTTGGAGGTGACGCTGGATGACTGGAACGCCACGCTTGCCATTAACCTGACCGCGCCGTTCCTTTGCACGCAGCACGCCGTCGCATGGATGCGCGCCAGCACCCCGCCGCTTGGCGTGATCATCAACATTGGCGACAAAGGATCAGAAAATGCGTGGGCGGATTACCCGCATCACGGCGTGAGCAAGGCGGGCTTGCGCGCGCTGACACAGGTCACGGCGGTGGCGTGCGCGCCGGATATTCGCGCCAACATGGTGATCCCCGGTCTGGTGCTGCGGGCGGAAAAAACCGACGAAGCGACCTGGACGCAGATGGCGCAAGCGACCCCGATTCAACGGGGGGGCGCGGCGGAAGATGTCGCGCGGGCGGTGGTTTATCTCGCGCGCGAAGACTTCCTGACGGGCGCGATTCTGCATGTCGATGGCGGCGAACGCCTCGTCTAATCATCATTTGGTGACGCGCTCCCCGTTGTTGGCGCTGTCATTTTCCCCAAAGTGCTTGGCATTCTCACCATATTGGCGCTCTAATTGAGTCTATGAGCCACGCACATCAGGTTCCACGGGGGGAACATAACGCATGAGCGAATCGGAATGGCTGAGTTTGCGCCAAGCAGCGGACTTACTCGGCGCGCATCCGGCGACGGTGCGCAATTGGGCGGATAAAGGCGATCTGCCCTCACGACGCACCGCTGGCGGTCATCGTCGGTTTCGCCACGCCGACGTGCTGCACTACGCGGAAACACAAGGCGAACTCCAACCAATTGAGGTGCAGATCATCATTCAGAATGCGCTCGGTCAAACGCGCATGAAAGTGACCGATCTCGACGGTAAATCCTGGTACACGGGCATGAGCGAAAGCACGCGCGAACTGCTGCGCGCACAGGGACGCGAAGTGCTGAACGCGCTGCAAGCGTATCTCGGCGCGGGCGCGCCCGATGCGCGTTTGGTCGATGCGATCCGCTTGGGCAAACGCTATGCCGAAGTGCTCGAAGCGGACGGACTCAATCAGCTCGAAGCCGTGCGCGGATTTCTCTATTTCAGCGATTTTGTCAGCAATTCCGTCCTCACATGGTCAGAAGTCGCGACACCGCGCAGCGCGCCGGAATGGGCGCATTTACTGCGACAGATCAACACGTTTATCAATGCGATGCTGCTGTCGCTGCTCGAATATTATCAGGCGGATTAGACGCATTCATGAACGCGCCGATTGATGCGGCATGGGTGGCGCTAAGCATGATCGAGCGCGTGACCATCGACAAGCTGCGCGCGCTTGCCGACCTGTTCGCGGGCGATCTGGCAGCAGCGCCGCACGCCGACCTAAAAGCCTTGTGCGCCATCCCCGGCATTGGCATGAAAACCGCCGATGCGATTCGCGCGGTCGATCTGGTGGCAACTGCCGCAGCCCTGCCCCGCTGGCTGGAGGCAGGCGTCCG
>JBGSRB010000188.1:0-5948 GCA_041737735.1 Anaerolineae bacterium
GCGCTGCTGCTGTTCGGCAGTTCGACGCTGATCATCGGCGCGTTTATCGTGCTGTTCGGGGCGGCGCATGGGGCAATGACGCTGGTGCTGCCCTCGATGCTGGCGGAATTATACGGCGTGACGCATTACGGGCGCATTTCCAGCATCAATGCGATCTTTTTCACGTTAGCAGGCACAGCCGCGCCGCTGCTCGCCAGTTTGTTATACGAAGGCTTCGGCGGGTATCAGAGTGTGGTGGTGCTGGTGGTCGCTTTGGCGCTGGTTTCGGTGGTCGCGATTGGCATGACACGGCGGCTGATTCTGCTGCCTAGACCCGATTTCGCCCAATAAATGACGTATGCTTTGTGTAAACTGCACGAGATTAACGCGAGATAAGCGACAGCCTCAAAACCTGTGACAATTGATGCACCATTTTTGGTCAATGCACAATCAATTCTTCACACAAGGTTAAGAATTGATGAAATCCATTACATTGGCACGGCAATCGGTGAAAACGCTTGCAAGATGGCTTGTGTTGAGACAAACTATCGATAATGCGAATTTGCACAAGCTGAAGCACGTAAAACTGCCTTTGACTTCCCTCATGGGCGCGCCTATACTTTAACTATCTTAACAAACGAGCAGGGCGCAAGAAATTAAATTTAATCAAAATATATCCTCGCCCTGTAAAACACAACAGCACCCTATCCATATGGATAGGGTGTTTGTTTTTACGCTTATATGTTTTGTGAATTTGGATTAAAACGCGATTTCCGCGATTTGATCGAGCGCCAGATCGAACGTGAACGACTCCGCTTCGGTGTCAAGCTCCGTCGCCAACACATCCCCGGCTAAATGTCCGCGCCCGCACAATGTGCGATAGGTGCAGAAGGCACAGCGCATTTCATCTTCCGTTTTGGGAAAAGCATCCGGTTCAGCCGGACGCGCTTCGATGGCGGCGGCGAACGCGCGCAGGCGTTCCCCCGCTTGATCGAACATCGCGCGATCATAAGTGAAGACTTCCGGCTGCGTTGGATCACCCGCGAACCAGTAAATCATGCTGATCTGTTCGGGCGCGATCGGCTGTCCGTCGTTGAGGTGCGCGCCCGCCAGCGCCAGCAAATAGGGATAGACCAGCGTTTGCAGACGACGCGCCAGCGCAGCGCGGGCGGGTTTGCGTGGCGCTGTTTTCCAATCGACGATCACGGCGCGCTCACCCGGTTGCACGGCGATCACGTCGTATTTGGCGATCAGGCGCGCGGAACCGAGCGGCGCGGTCAGCGCGATCTCGCTGTGGCGGCGTTCGGGCAAATCGGGAATGCCGTGCCGCAGGTAGGCGTCGAACCACGCGGCGACTTCCGGATCGGGCAGCGCGCGTTCGAGATCGGCTAACGGAACGCCCGTCAAATGTTGATGCGCCAGATGATGAAACGCCGCCCCCTGCTGCATGTGACGCTCGAACGCGCGGATCGGCGCGCTTTGCGGCGCGGGATAATTCACGCGCTCGATGTAACGCAGCAGAAAGCGGCGCTCGCACTCAAGGAAGTCTTGCAGGTTCGACTGGCTGTAGTTGAACTCGTCGGGCAGGATCATCATGCGCGTATCCTTGAACTAGAGCAATCCATGGGGCGGATCACCCGCCCCATCTACGCTAGTTAACCCTTAACCGCGCCTGCCGTCAAGCCATCAACGATGCGACGCTGGAACACCAGCACCAGAATCAGCAGCGGGATCGTCACGACAATCGACGCCGCCATGATTTCGGCAATCGGTTCCTGACGCGAGACCGTGCCGCTGAACAGTGCGATCGCCACCGTCACCGTTTGCGCCGCCGGACTGGTCGCCGTGAACGTGAGCGCGAATAGATACTCGTTCCACGCCGAGATGAACGCCAGCAAGCCGGTTGTGACCAGCGCGGGCGCGGTCAGCGGCAGCAGGATCATGTAGAAGGTTTGAAAACCCGTTGCGCCATCGACCAACGCGGCTTGCTCCAGTTCGTTGGGCAAACCTTTGAAGAACGTCGTCAGCGTCCACACGGTGAACGGCAGCGTGATGATCGGATAGGTGACGATCAACGCCAACTGCGATCCGAACACGCCCAATTGATTGACAATGGCGAACACGCCCGACAGGATCGAAATCTGCGGGAACATGGTCATCGCCAGTACCGCGTAGAGCATCAGCGAACGTCCGCGAAAGCGCAAGCGCCCTAACGCATACGCCGCGAACGAACCGACCACGAGCGCCAACAGCGTCGAAGTGCCGCTGACGATGGCGCTGTTGCCTAAACCGGTTAAAAAGCGCGTATTCTGGAACACGCCTTCATAATTGATCGTCGTGAAGTTCTGCGGCAGATACGTCGCGGGCTGGATGATCTCATTTTCCGTTTTGAACGACGAATTGAGCGCCCAATAGAACGGGAACAGGGTGTAAACGAGGATCAGCGCGATCAGCAGCCAGAAGCCGATGCGTCCTGCGATCTGGCGGTTGCGCTTGCTGAAAATGCCCGTATCGGCGCGCGCGCTGGTCATACTTGCGGTTTGTGTTGCCATGATTAATCAGCCTCCACGCCTAAGACCCGCACATAAGTGATGGCGAACACCAGAATGATGATAAAGATCACCACGCCGATTGCCGATGCGTAGCCTAACTGCTGGCTTTGGACGAGGGTCTCATAGTTGTAACTCGCCATCGATAACTTTTGCCGCCCCAACAGCACGTTGAACACGTCGAAGGCGCGCACAGCGTCGAGCGTGCGGAACACGAGCGCGACGGCGATCGCCGGACGCAGCAGCGGCAGCGTGATGCTGAAGAATTGGCGCACTTTACTCGCGCCGTCCACGTCGGCGGCTTCGTACACATCCGACGGAATGACCTGCAAGCCCGCCAGCAGGATCAGCGCCATAAAGGGCGTGGTTTTCCACACATCGACGAGAATCACGCCCCACAGTTGCAAATCCGGGCTGGCAAGCCACGCCTGCGATTCGCTGAAAATCGGGATCGCGTTGGTGAAGAAATGGTTGATCACGCCGGATTGATTGTCGCGCAGCATGATCTGCCACAAGCGCGCCGATACCACCGTCGGGATCGCCCACGGCACGAGCATCGCCGCGCGCATCAAGCCGCGACCGGGAAATTTCGAGTTGATGACCACGGCGATGAAAATGCCGAGAATTAATTCAAGCGTCACCGAGATCACGGTGAATTGCATCGTGTTGCTGACCGCGCCTAAAAAGTCACGGTCGCGCGCGCTCAGCACATATTGCGTCTCGCCAATTGTCCACGAGTTGAAATCGCGGAAGCGCAGCGCCAGATAATCTTCACCGACGACATCGCGCACACGCGCAAACTCGAGTTCGCCGCGCGCGTTGAGCGTACACGCGCCGTCTTCGTCACGGATGCACTCGACGGCATCCACGCGCACACCGAGTAACTGCGCGTAATTCTCGAAGCCGACGAAGTTCACTTCGCGTCCGCTGGCGAAGCGGCGATCGGTCAGGCTGGCGATGAAGGTCGCTTCCAGTGGACGCGCCGCCACCAGCACCAGCAGGATGATCGTCGGCAGCAGCAGATTCCACGCGCTGCGGCTGCTGGTTTGTCCGAGTGTTTCCTGCCCTTCATACAGGTGCATGTTATTGCCCAGCCACAGAAAACCTGCGAAACATACGCCTGCTGCCAGCAAAAACACGAGTCCGCCATCGACGCCGATTAGCACATCGCCGGCTGCGCCGGTGCGCGTCAGTTCTTGCAGCGCCAGCACGAGACTGGCAATCGACAGCCAGAGCAGCAGTTGGCGTCCCCAGGCGGCAGCGGTGAAGCGGCGCTGCATCAAGTTTAAGCCGAGTCGAAACAGCGCGACGCCGATGCCGAGCAGCAGCAGCGGAATGATGATGCCGAAATCATTCAGGAAACGCAGCGCCGTTGTGCCAAAGGATTCATCGAGCGCGGCTGCCGCCTGCGTGCCAGTGAATTGTGAGATCAAGAGGAAAATTGCGCCCACGCCCAGCGCCAGAAACAGCAGCGCCACCGCGATCATTGGTGGGGTTAAGCTGTTGTCGGCGGCGGGCGCGCGGTTGCTTTGTGCGGTCATCAAAAAGCCTCCGATATTTGCAAAGAGGGTCTAATTCGTTTTTTCGCCTGCGTCTGCGCCCCATAATGCAAGGGGAGGGCATCCCCATACGTGACACCCTCCCCCTAGTGCTTGTGGTGCAGTTAATGTTAGCAAGCGAGGACTAACGCGCGAGCGCCAGCCCTCACAGGTAACAACTTTACATGCCCATTTCGCCGATCAGGTCTTGCATGTCGAGTTCCATGTCTTCAACCGCCGTCTGTGCGTCGCTTTGCGCGGTCAGCACGTCGTGCGTGTAGCTGAAGAAGATGCTCGACGCATCGTTATAGCGTTCCGCCGTCACGCCCGAAGGACGCGGGAAAGCGGTCGAGAGGATCGGACCCATACGAGCAAACAGCGGGTTGGCATCCGCCAATTCGGGATCGTCGTACAGCGCGGGGATCGTCGGGTTTGCACCCTGCGGGCTGAGCGCACGGGTCTTTTGCTCGTCAGGTGACGCTAAGAACGCCGCCACGCTGACCGCAGCATCGACATTGGCGCTGTAGCGGCTGACCGCGAGCTGCCAACCACCCAAGCACGCCGCAGCGCGGCTGTCGCCCATGGGCAGCGGCGCGTAATCGAACAGACCCGCGATCACGCTGTCATCGGCATTACCCAGACCCCAAGCATAGGGCCAGTTGCGCATGAAGGCAGCGTTACCCGCTTGCCACACGGCGCGTGATTCTTCTTCGCCGTAGGTGGTCACGGCTTCAGGGCTGATCGTGCCAACCCAACCCGCCGCGCGTTCCAGCGCCGCCACGTAAGCATCATTGTTCACGTTGATCGTGCCATCGGGCGCGATGAAGGTTTCGCCCGTTTCGCTGACCAGCCACTCGTGCGCGTCACAGGTCAAGCCTTCGTAGCTGTTACCCTGCCACACGTAACCAAAGAATTCAGCCATACCCTCGGCGCGTTCGCCTTCCTGAATGGTGGTGGCGGCGGCTTCGAGTTCATCCCACGTGGTCGGAACTTCTAAACCATATTTTTCGAGCAGGTCGGTGCGGTAGTACAGACCCGCCGCATCGGTGAACCACGGAATGGCAACCAGCGCGCCTTCAATGGTTTGACCCGCGATCATGTCGGGGAAGAACTGACCGACATAGTCTTCAGCAAGGTATTCGTTCAGGTCAACGACGTGTTCGGCGATGATGCCGGGCCAGATCACGTCCACTTGGAAGATGTCGATTTCGCCGCTTTCGGCTTCCCAAAGCTGCTGATAGAGCGCCAGACGATCCTGCACCTGATCCGGCACTTCGATCAGTTCAATCGTGATATTCGGGCAAGCCGCCATGTAGCGATCCGCCTGCTCTTGTCCGACTTCAAGTTCAACGCCGACCGCGCCCAACGCTGCGCGCACGGTGGCATCCCCTTCGGGACACTCCATCATCATGTCTTGTGCCGACACCATGCTCAAACCGCTGAGCATGAGCGCGACCACCAATAGTAAACTCATAGTACGTTTCATTGACAACTTCTCCTAAATACCTGATAAAGCAACATCCGTAACGTTTTGGAAAACGTTGATGTCCATAATAACGTAGCGTATTGCGGCGTGCAAACGCATGACTGACAATCCGTAGGATTTTAGGCAGTTTGCACGAAATGTTACGCAAGTCATGTCGAATCGCGTTCATTCGCCCTTGCGGAGTGCGCGCGCTACAATGACACGATAATGATTCAGCCGTGCTGACCAGCAGCTTAAGGACAAACATCCTCATGACGCAGCGTATGTATGGTTTATGGCGCAGCCCGATCAGCGCGGACGATGTCGCGCGCGGCGCGGCGCGCATCAGCGAGATCGCGTGGGCGGGCGACACGCTGATCTGGTGCGAGAATGGCGCTTTATACGCGCAAACTGGTA
>JBGSRB010000191.1:0-3714 GCA_041737735.1 Anaerolineae bacterium
GGCGCGCGCCGCCCCTCGCGCGTGCTGCGGCGCATCGGCTGGATCGCGGGCGCAGCCAGTTTACATCGCAACTTCTTCTTATGGCTGCCCGTCAACACCGTCGTCCCGTATGATCTCATCGTCGGCTATCTGTTGGGACGCGAGAAAACCAGGCTGATCGAACGCCTGCCCCGCTGGTTGAATGCGTGGTATGAACTGGACGCCCTCAGCGCGTTGGCGAACTTCGCGCATCTGCACCCGCAGTACACCTTCCCGACCATCGACGCAGCAGCGGATCAACCGTTCGCGGGCGTGGGCGTGGGGCATCCGTTGATCCCCGAAGCGGGCAAGGTTCGCAACGATTTCACGCTCGACTCGTTGGGCGCGGTGGCGATCATCACCGGATCGAACATGGCGGGCAAGTCGTCGTTTTTGCGCGCGTTGGGCGTGAATCTGGCGCTGGCGAACGCGGGCGGCGTCGTCGATGCGCGCCAACTCAACATGATCCCGCTGCGCCTGTTTAGCTGCATCCGTGTGAGCGACTCAGTCGTCGATGGCTTCTCGTATTTCTACGCCGAAGTGCGCCGCCTGAAAGCGCTGCTCGATGCGCTGCAAGACACCGACGGCGCACCGCTGTTCTTCCTGATCGATGAAATTTTTCGCGGAACCAACAACCGTGAACGCTTGATCGGCGCGCGCGCGTTCATTCGGGCGGCGGCGGGCGCGCGCGGTATCGGCTTGATCGCCACGCACGATCTTGAGCTGGTCAAACTTGCCGACGACACGCCGCAGATCAGCAATTATCACTTCCGCGAACAGGTGATCAACGGTCAGCTTACGTTTGATTACGCGCTGCGTTCCGGCGCGTCGCCCACCACCAACGCGCTCGTGATCATGCGTTTGGCAGGCTTGCCCGTCGAGGAATAACGCCTAGCGCTTGACACTATATAGACCAGTCAATATAATTGTGACGTTCGCACAACAGGATTCTATCATGCACATTGATGTGTTTTTCGATACCGTGTGCCCGTGGTGCCGCATCGGTGAAGCCCACCTCAAAAGCGCGATCAGCACATGGACGGCGCAGCACGCCGAACCCGTGACGGTGGCGCATCATCCGTACTTCCTCAACCCGGATATTCCCGCCGCGGGTTATCCCTTCCGCGACTACATGCACGCCAAAGGCGGCGGACAAGTGCCGCTGGAACAATGGTTCGCCGCCCCGCGTGATGCGGGTGCGCGCGCCGGCTTGACCTTCAACTTTGAGCAGATCAAATACGCGCCCAACTCGACGCTTTCACACCAACTGATCGCGCTTGCGCCCGAAGGCGACGCCCGTGTGAAACTGATCGACGCCTTGTATGCCGCCTATTTTGAGTTTGGGCGCGACATTGGCGATCTTGCCGTGCTGCTCGAAATCGCGCGCGATCACGGCATCGACGTTGAAGCCGCCCGCGCGCACTTGAACGACGAACAAGCCCGCACCGACGTGTTTGAACACGCCGCCCGCGCTGCCGAGTTGGGCATTCGCGGCGTGCCATTTTTCGTGGTCAACAATGCGTTGGCGTTCAGCGGCGCGCAGCCGCCCGAAGTCATTTTGCAAGTGATGGAACAGTCCGCCGCGCGGATCAATCCATCGGCGTAAGCAGCGCGTCGATCAGCACATTGCGCAGCACCGCGACGCCTTGCGCCGTCATATGCACGGGACTATCCGTAAATTCCGACGGCGGCACGGCGTCCCACACATCGATCAGCGCCACACCCTGATCAGCGGCGAAGGCGGCGAGTTGTTCGCGGTATAGGTCATACGTCCAGCGCGGATAGAAGGCGTTATAGCGCACATCGCTGTTCGCGCCGTCGCTGATGAACATCGGCTCGTTGACGATGATGATCGGCACACCCGCGTCCCGCGCCATCTCCACGCCCGCCGCCAGAAAATCGAGCGCCAGCAGATCGGCGGGCAACTCAGCCTGCGGATCGACGCCTTCATACGTGGCGTCGTCAGGCAGATCGCGCGCCGTGACTGGATACTCAGCGGGGATAAACTGATCGATCCCGGTTGCCGCCCACGCGAACCCGTAAGCTTGCAGACGCAGCCAATCCGCCAGCGGACGCCGCGCGCCGATGATCGTGCGATCCAACCCGCTCGGATCAACCCACAGCGGCGCATTCGCGTCCAGCGGCAGGTCATACCCCCGCGATCAAGGCACGCGCGCGCGCGGCGTTGTTCTGCACAATCGGCGGGAAAATCTGCTTAGCCAGCGGGAACGATTCGAGCGTGACCAGCCACACGATCACATCGGGCTGCTGCGTCAGCGCTTCTTCGAGCAGCAGCAAATCTTTGGTCAGCGCCATGATCGGGTAAGCGAGATTATACGCCACCACGCGCCGCCCATCGTCCAGCGTGGCGTTCGCGGCGTTGATCTGCGCGCTCAACATCGCGTCGGCGGGCAGCAGCCAACCCCACGTTGCCGAGTCACCCATCAACGCCACGCGATACTCGTCGGCGGCGCGCGGGCGGCTGATCGTGTGGGACGAAAACAGCGCGGGGATGTTATACGTACTCAGGTTATACGACTGCGCGGGATTTTCGCCATACGGCAGGCGTTCGCGTCCCGGCACCAGCCCATTGTAGATCGACACGCGCCCGATCTGCTCAATGGGATACACCAGCGCGAACAGCAGGTTGATCAGCGCGAACAACAGCGCCGCCTTGATGATGATGCGAATGAGGGCGATCCAGTTCACAATCATCACCACCCCACCCCGAACAACCGCCCGAACATGCGCGCCGACGTGCCAAAATCGGGCAGCGCGAACCACACCCACCCCAACACCACATACTGAAACGTGACGAACCACGCCAACAGCGTCCACGCGCGTTTGCGGCGCGGTGTGTCGTTCAAACCGCGATACCATTTGCGCGTGCGGTCGCTCCATTGTTTGTGGACGAACAGCGCGATCCCGTGCCAGACGCCCCACACCAGAAAGTTGAGCGTGATGCCGTGCCACAAGCCGATCACGATCATCGTCGCCATCTGCGTACTCAACACGATCAGCGCGGGCGCTGGGCGCGGTTGGCGGCGCAGCAGCGTGCGCGACAGCGGCGAGAAGATGTAGAAGCGCGCCCACGCGCTCAGCGTCATGTGCCAGCTTTGCCAGAACAGCGTAATGTTGGCGCGCGTATACGGGCGGTCGAAGTTTTCCGGCAGTTGGAAGCCGAGCAAAATACCGATGCCAATCGCAATATCGGTATAGCCACTGAAATCGAAGAACAGGCGGAAGGCATACGCATACAGCAGCAGCCATAACCCGCCCGCGCCCACCGCCTGATCGACATTCACGCTGTTGAGCGCGAACAGCGCCAGCGTATCCGCAATCACGAACTTCTTGAAGATGCCCACCGCGATCCGTGATGCGCCGCGATACCAGCGATCCGCCGCGCGCAGATCGAGCGATGCCAGCGCGCGATCATCGGTCACGAAGCGTTCCGCGCGATCAATCGGACCCGCCACATACGCGGGCGCGAAAATCACATACGTCATGTATTCGCGCAGGCTCAGATCAGGCAGTAAGCCGCTTAAGCGGTCGCGCAGCGTGTGGATCAAGCGGAACGCCACATACGAGAAGCCCAACCAGTTGAGGTCGATCAGCGCCGCGAGCATCAGATCCTGCGCGGTTGCGCCGCGCCACGCCCCGCTGATCGCCGCGCCGAACGGCTCGGTTTTGAGCAGG
>JBGSRB010000198.1:0-3295 GCA_041737735.1 Anaerolineae bacterium
GCCGCCGCGACCGCTAACAGCAGATCGCCCGCGAAGCCGAAGCCTACCAACAACGCCCCGCCGACCGTTCCCGCTGCCAGCACCACCAGCGCCACACCTAAACTCGCGCCCGAACTGATGCCCAACACAAACGGATCAGCCAGCGGGTTGCGGAAGAAGGTTTGCATCATCAAGCCGCCGACGCCGAGTGCCGCGCCCGCTAAAATCGCGGTCAGTGCTTTGGGCAGGCGAAACTTGAGGACGATGTTCGTCCATGACGCGCGCTCGGCTTCACCACCGAGCAGCACGGTGACGATCTGATCGAGCGGAATACTAACTGATCCGACCGCCAGCGTGAGCAGGAACACGAACACCAGCGCGATCAGCAGCAGCACCAGCAAAACGGGACGCAGCCCCAAATTCAAGCGCGGTTCGACGCTGATCGCAGCGCTTTCCGCGTAATCAACCGCGCGCGGGATCGGGCGGTGTAAGGCTTCAGTCATAGGATGACTCTCCAGACAATGACATTTGATCGATCAGCGTAAGGGCGACATATTGCGCGCATTGTCGCCCTTACCTGTGCTTGGCTATCCGTCCGCCGGAGTCAAGCGACGGTGAAAATTGAATTGATGATCGGGCAGCAGGTCGGGATACAAAATCGCGACCACATCCTGCAAGATCAGGTGCGGGTTGGTCACGCCCAACTCATAGTAATTGTTGCCGCCGTTCTCGTTGACATCGAGATCGTTGTTCCACACCACGCCCGCACTGAAGGCGGCGAAATCGGCGTAACGTTCATCCTGCGCCAGCAGATCATCCAGCGTGTTGATGCCGAACACACCCGCCAACCAGATGTCGGCGTCGAGCGCGCCAGCGTAAACCACTTCAAAACTGACCTGCGTGCTGAACTCCGGCGCCAGTTCGCCCAACGCGATCACCGCGCCTGCGTCCGCCAGCAGCGCGCCTGTGTAAGTTTCCGCGCCGGGGATGTTCCACGCGGCATCCCATGATGAGAAGGCGTTGACCAGCACCACCGGACGATCTTCCGCCGGAACGCTGGCAGCCAGCGCGCGCGCGGCGTCATACGCCGTCACGATCTCGGTGTAGGCGGCTTCGGCTTCAGCTTCGGCGTTGAAAAACAGCGCCGTATACTTAATCCACTCGGCGCGGGCTAAGGGTGTGGCTTCGCGCCATTCCGCATTCAGCGCGGTGAAGATGCCCGCGTCGATCAACACCGGATGCGCGTCAAAGTCGGGCGTGAAGCCGTAGGTCATGACCAGATCGGGTTCAGCGTCCAGCACTAGCTCGACATTAACGCCGCTGCCCCCGCCCGTTTCGATCAATTGGTCAGCGGCGATGCGCTCGCGCACACTCACATCGCTGACATACAAGAAGCTGTCCAGCCCGATCAACGCATCCAGCGCGCCAAGCGCGTTCAGGTGCGGAATCTGCGTGGTGGACATGGCGATCATGCGGCGCGCTGGCACTTCGATAAACTGCGTGCCAGCAGGGAAATCAGCGGCGGCGGGCGCGGGCGTGCCGCACTGGACTAACACATAATCGAAGGGCGTCGCGCCGTCGAAAGCATTCAGCACTGTGACCACTTTGTAATGGTTGAAGTAGGCAACGCTCAGATTTTCCGCGTCGCTGATTTCGACCTTATGCGGGAAATAATCGACCGTCGGATCATAGTCCGTCACGCAGTCAGCGGTCAGATTTTCGGCAAGCGCGGCGTCTTGGGCAGCAGCAGGCGCGGCGATCAGCAGCGCGATCAACAGTAGGGTGAACCATTTCATAACGTACAATATCCTCTCGTGAAGCGAAACAGGTGCAAAATTCAGCGGTTGCCACAGGCGGCGACTCACTTAAGCGGCGCACCACCTCCTCTCCGCGTTAAACTTGGAGAGGAGCCACGAGAAGCGTCATGAGGATGGACAAAAAAACCCGCCGGGCGGCGGGTATGAGTCGATACAGTCATAGCCACGCTCGTTTCTCCTTTTACGCGAAGGTGTGATCGCTCAAACGCGATCACTAGCACGAGCTAAGACAGAGGCAGGTATTCGGGCTTGTGGGCTTTGCTGAGCAAAACTCACTTACCGTTGCGCGACAGCGCCGGACTTAAGCGTGCTTACGCAAGCACGCGATCACCGGTCTTTCCCTCTTGTGTGCTGAACATCCGGGTTCAAACACACCTCTGACTTAGGTATTCAATTGTCGAAAATGAGCATAACATGAGACAGCGCCCCTGTCAACGCGCGGATTAACGATCACGCCACGCGCTTGACACCTGCCGCCGCCGCTGGTCTAATTCACCTGTTAGAAGATGTGTTATGTCGACAGAATCTATAGCAGATCAATCATGCCGGATCGCTTCCCTGCTTTGCCCGAAGAACAACCCACGCCCGCGCCGCTGAAAGCGCCGCCTGTGCCGAATCGCGCTCCGGTGCGCCGCGCGCGTCCGGGTGATCGCGCGCGCAATCTGATCAGCGTGGTGTTCTTGCTGGCGACCTGCGGCGTGATCGCGTATATCGCGCTGCTCTGGAACGATCCCTATTCGGCGTTGAATCCGCTCGCGCCACCCACACCGCTGCCCGTTGTAATCACGGCGACCTTTACGCCAACGCCCACTTATACGCCATCGCCCACGCTCACGCCGAGCCAAACGTTCACACCGTCAGCGATTCCGTCGATTCAGCCGACGCCGACGTTCACGCCGATCTTTCTCGAAGGCTTTAGTACGCCGCAAGGCACACCGCCCGCGCCTGATGAAGTCGTGGATGCCCAGTTTGTGCTGTCGGGCAATCGCGTGCTGTACATCACCAACCCCGACGGACGCGGCGGTTGCAACTGGTCGAGCATCGCGGGTTCGGTGGTCGATGCTGAGGGCGCGGCGATCAATGGGTATCGCGTGCGGATCGTCGGTGAGGATGTCGATGAAGTGGCGATCACGGGTTCAGCGCCCGGCTTCGGACCCGGCGGCTTTGAACTGCGCTTGGGCAGCGCCGCCCGCGACGCGCAGTATGTAGCGCAGCTATTCGATGCCGACGACGCGCCGATGTCAACCGTGTACACCGTCGATACCCGCAGCGATTGCTCGCTCAACATCACCGCCCTGCGTTTTGTTCCCGCGCCTTAAGCGCACCAGACGACGGAAGCCAACCCAACTTATGACGCAACCGCAACCGACCGACAAGCGCTTGATCGCGCTCAACGGCTTGACCGATTTACTGCGTGCCGCGCCCGAATTTCACGCGCTGCTGGAGCAAATTCGCGCGGATCAACCGCAGACGCTCGGCGTGATCCGCGCGGCGCGCCC
>JBGSRB010000260.1:0-15903 GCA_041737735.1 Anaerolineae bacterium
GATCATAGGCGGTGCTGTTGGCGAAACTGTCGCTGCCCATGAAACCATCCAGCAGCGTGCCGCCCGTCGCGTTCAGCACCAGCACCTCACCGTTGGCGCGCCAGCCGTAAAGTTCGGTTTTGTCGGGGCTGGTGACCACGCCGATCAGATCATTGCGCGCGGTGGCAAACAAACGCCCGCCGTCGAGCAGATTCCAGCCGACGAGCAGATCATTGTTGAGCGCCGCCAAGCGGGTGCCATCGGGCGAGAAGTCGTAAGCGAACACGGTGCTGGTGGGCGCGGTCGCATCCAATCGACCAAGATATGCCAGCGCAGCGATATTCGACGCGGCGATCGGCGTCAGCGCGGGGACGAACGTCGGTGCATTCAGCGTTGGACGGTTGCGTCCACCGTCGGCTTGCGGCAGCGCGGCGGGCGCGCACGCGGCAGCGATCAGCACGATGATGATCAAGAGAACACTAACCCGCATCGGGCAGCGCCCCTTCGACGATCATCATCCAACCAGCGGCGATGGCGTATTCAGGAATCTGGCGTAAGCCGCACTCGCCTTCAAACGCTTCGATGTTGCCGTTACCGTTGAGATCGTCGCCGTCCATGATGGCAAGCGCCAGGAGCGTTGCCTCCACGCGCTCTTGCGCCACCGCTTCGATTGACTCGGCTTCGAGCATGAGAGCTTCGCGTTCCAGCAGTTGTTCGGTGCGCTCGCGCGTGTTCAACACGCACACGCGGATCAATTCGAGTTCGGTTTGCACGGGCGACGACGCAGCGGCGAAAGCTTGATCCAGCGCGGCTTCGATGGCGTCGAGCATCGGCACAACCCCGATGCTACGACCGGGATTTTCGGCGCGTCCGTTGCCGTTATAGTCGATCTCAGTGCCGTTGAAGATGTTGATCGTGTGTTCGACATGCGACACCATGCTGACCACCGTGCGCGAGTCGGCGGCGAGTCCGGCGTGTCGTTCGCCAATTTCCGCCTCTTGGATCGCGGTCGCCAATAAGCTGCGACCGGGACGATCCGCCGTTGCGCCGCTGCCCGCGAGCGACTCGATCAGGATTTCGCGCAGCGCGCCCGTGACTTCGAGCGGCACACTGCCGCTGTACACGATTGTGCCATCGGCGGCATCTAACGCCGTCGTCTGCGTGATCGTCAGCATGTTATAGAGCGTGGGCAAGGTGCGCCCATCCGGATCGGTGAATTGCAGCAAACCATTGCCGAACGCATCCAAGCGCAGCGCGCCCAACAGCAGCGGCTCGTCGTCAGCCGCGCTGTGCAGATGCACGGCGTAAAGCTGATCCGCACCGGGGCGCGCCAAGCCGCTGACCGCGATATTGATTGTGTCGCCTAAACCGCTGCTAGTGGCAAACGTCACCGTGCCAAACGAGGGCAGCGCGGGCGTGGTCGGGCGGGGCGTGGCAGCAGGCGTATTCACCTGCACAGCGGCGGTCGAGATCGGTTCAGCGTCAGGGCTTGCGCCGCTGATCAGCGCGACGACGACGATCAGCAGCACAGCGATGATCAGGAAGCCGCCGAGCAGCACCAGCGGGTTAGAGCCACGCTCACGAATGATCGTCACCTGTGGCGTCGTTGGTCCGGGCGGTGGCGGTGTAAGCTGCCCCGGCGGGGGGGTGTCGAAAACCAGCGTCGGCGCGTTGCCATGCGCGATCGTGGCAGCGCCGGGATCGTTGAGCGCATCACCGCGTAACGCGCGCTGAAAATCAGCCGCGAAATCGGCAGCGGTTTGATAACGCGCGTCCGGGTCTTTTGCCAGCGCGCGCGTCAACACCGTTGTGACGGCAGCGGGCAAATCAGGGCGGTGATCACTCAACGGCGGCGGCGGATCATTGACCTGACGCACCACAATTTTGAGCGGCGTTTCAGCGTCGAAGGGCGTCACACCTGCTAGCAGTTCGTACAGAACGATGGCAAGCGCGTAGATATCGCTGCGCCCATCGACTTTCATGCCGTTGATCTGTTCGGGCGACATATACGCGGGCGTGCCGATCAAGCCGCCCGTGCCAGTCAAGTTACTTTCGCCACCCAGCGCGATCTTCACGATGCCAAAATCGGCAAGGCGGGCGAAGCCTTCGCGGTCGAGCAGCATATTTTCCGGCTTAACGTCGCGGTGAACCACGCCCTGTCGATGCGCGTAATCGAGCGCGCCCGCGATCTGCGTAAAGATACGCTCAATCTGATCCAGCGGCAGCGCGCCGCGCGCCATGCGTTCGCGCAGCGTGCCATCGTCGATGAAGGCGCTAATGATGTACAGCACGCCATCCTGTTCACCGTAATCGTACAGCGGCACGATGTGCGGGTGCTGTAAACGCGCGATCGTGCGGGCTTCGCGCTCGAAGCGCTCGACGAAGCTGGCGTCTTGTCCCGGATGGGGCGGCAGCACTTTGACGGCGACATAGCGCTCGACATCACGCTGATAGCCCTTATACACGGTCGCCATGCCCCCATGACCGAGCGTATCGACAATTTCGTACTTGCCGAGCGTGCGCCCGACGAATGAAGTGGTCACCGCAAGTCCTTCAGTGTTTAGTTCAGCGCGTAGGCTTCGACTAATTCGGCGCGCAGCCGCACATAGCTCTGATAACGTGATTTAGCGATGCGCCCCGCCAGCACGCCAGCGATCACCGCGCAGCCGGGTTCAGTGCGATGCGTGCAATCGCCAAAGCGACACTCCGCCACCAGCGGCGCGATCTCACGGAAGTAGGCATCAACTTCTTCCGGTTCAACATCCCACACCGTAATCGCGCGCAGCCCCGGCGTATCCGCCAGATAGCCGCCGCCATCAATTTTGACCAGTTCGCTGTCGCGGGTGGTGTGCATGCCCTCTTGATTGCTGGTGCTGACCGCTTTCACGGCGCGGCGCAAACCGGGTTGAATGTGATTCAGCAGCGTGCTTTTGCCCACGCCTGATGGCCCCGTCAGCACCGAGATTTTATCGCTCAGGCGCGCGCGCAGATCATCAATGCCATCGCCCCGCAAAGCGCTGGTGAACAGCACGTCATAACCGATGCGCCGATAGCGCGCGAAGGTCTTTTCGGCGTCCTCAAGCGTGACTAGATCGATCTTGTTGACGACTACTGCAATGTTGGGAATGGCGGCTTTTTCGCCCATGACGAGAAAGCGATCCAAGTTATGTAAACTGGGCGCAGGCTGCGCGGCAGCCACCATGAACAGCGCTTGATCAGCATTGGCGATGATCACCTGTTCGCGTTCGGGCCCGCCTGCGCCGCGACTGCCTTCCGTGCGAACCGCGCGCGAGATCGCACTGGTGCGAGCAGCGACGGCTTCAATCGCGCCGGTTAAGTCCGCGAACGGCTCGAACTGCACACGGTCGCCAATGGCGGCAATATCACTGGCTTGCGCTTCTTCCAGCAAGCGCCCGCGCAGCCGACACATATACACCATCTGATCCGCGGTTTCGACCCAAAAGAAGCCGCTTTGTTCTTTGACGATTAGCCCATCCAGCGTCGGCAATCAAGCCCTCCAGCCCAAACACTTAGCGTTAGTGTAGATTGTGAGTCATGCTCTTAAATTGTACACGAAAACACGCGGGAAGTGGTTCAGGGGATTATGAGGGACAAAGCATGACCCCACCCCCCGTCCCCCTCCCCGAATGTTGCCTTCGGCAAGCGCAGGCTAACGGAGAGGGGGAGAAGCACGATCTGCATTGGATCACAGGTTTGCTTGAGTAACCCAAAGCATTTGAGGTTGTGAAGAACGGTGCAAAACCCGATTTGTGTGGACAAAGGCGATCAAAAATTCCCCTCCCTGAATTCGGGGAGGGGTTAGGGGTGGGGTCTTTTACTCAAGATCGGGCATCAAAACGCCATAGCCGCCCGCATCGCGCTTATACAACACCTGCATTTGCCCGCGCGTGTGATCGTAATACACGAAAAAGGTGTGACCGAGCAGTTCCATTTGTTCGATGGCTTCTTCTTCACTCATCGCCGTGACCAGCACCGGCTTGCGGCGGATCACCAGTTCGTCGTCTTCGATGGCGTTCAATTCGCCCGCTTCAACCGCAAATTCGGCGGGAATATCCTCAGCGACGTTCAATTCTTCAATCGAAGCGCTGAAACGTTCGCGCCCTTTGCGCGTCCGTTTGCCCTTGAAGCGGCGAATCTGGCGATAGAGCTTATCCAATGCTTGATTGAGTGCCATTTCGAGTTCGCCATTGACGCTTTCCTGCGCCCGCAGGATCGCGCCGCGCGCGTGGCGCACCGTGATTTGCGCTTTGGCAATGTCATCACCGCGCCGCGTATTCTCCCGCGCGAACTCGACACGCACATCGGTGATGTTGGGCAGATAGCGATCCAGTCGTTCCAGTTTTTTACGCGCGTAATCTTCAAACCCATCTGCGAAACGTACATTGTTGCCAAGAATCTTAACGTCCATCATATGACTCCTTATGGTGGCTGGATTCTAGAAGCGTGCCGGGGTTTGGCGATCAGCCGACACGCGCGCGGGAACTGCGGCAGCCGTCAACCCATAGACGACCGTCGCGCCCGCTGCGCGCACAACATCGGCACAGGCGCGCAGGGTTGCGCCTGTGGTACACACGTCATCAAGTAGGAGAATGCGCCGTCCCATGACGGCAGAGGGGTCAGCGCGGAAGGCGTGCTGAAGATTATGCAGCCGCGCGGCTTGGCTTTGCCCAACTTGCGGGCGGGTTGCGCGCACTCGGTGCAGCGCGCTGGTGTGCATCGGGATCGTGGTGTAGTGCGCCATCGCCTCCCCCAGTAATTCACTTTGATTATACCCGCGTTCGCGCTGGCGCTGTAGGTAAAGTGGCACGGGGATCACCATGTCAAATGACCAGTTTGTGCGCGCCAGCACCCGCGCCATGCGCTCGCCTAACAGCAGCGCCGCATCCGGTTCATCGTTGAACTTAAGCGCGAGAATCGCCGTTCGCAGCGCGCCAACATATTCCCCCGTCGCCACGACACCCGCCAAACCACCGACGCGCAGCCGCAGCGGTGTGATCGGCGCGGCTGCAAGTTCACGCTGGCACACCGCGCACCAACGCGCATCGACACGATCACAGCCAACGCAGCGCGGCGGATACACCCAATCGAGTAGTAAATGCACAACACCACGCCAACGCCGCTGTGAGCGCGCCCGCGTGGTGTCGTCTAACTCGAACTTAGGTCGTTCGTCGGTTGCCATCGCGCGCGCCGCGAATTAGAACACACCCCCAACTTCGGACGTGTTCATCAGGATGATCGCGGAAGGCCCCAGCAGAACGATCCAGATCGATGGGAAAATCAAGAAAATCATCGGAAACAGCATCTTGACCGGCGCTTGATGCGCTTTTTCCTGCGCGCGCTGGCGGCGCTTCACACGCATCTGATCGGCTTGCACGCGCAAAATGCGCGACATGCTCACACCCAGTTGATCCGCTTGAATGATGGCGGCGATGAACGCCGTCACGTCGGGAACGTCCATGCGATACGACATATCACGCAGCGAGTCGCGGCGCGTTTTACCCAACTGAATCTCGCGCAGCACACGCCCGAAGGCGATCGCCAGTTCGTTATCCCACTTTTCGTAAACCTTGCCCATCGCCATGTCGAAGCCTAAACCAGCTTCCACGCAGATCACGAGCAGGTCAAGCGCATCGGGCAGCGCGCGCCAGATGTTCTCTTGGCGGCGCTGAATCTTGCTCTTGACCATCATCGAGGGCAGGAAATAACCCAACACCACGCCGCCCACCGTATATAATAGGGCTTGCGTGGGTGCGGTGTTCGGTGAAGCGACGAAGAACACGAAGAACGCCGCAATGCCCAGCACCAGCGTGAACACCAGGCGCATCGCCAAAAACGCCGCCGGATCGGTACTCATGCCCGCCAGTTCAAGCTGACGGCGCGTTTCTTCAAGCTGTTTCTGCGGCGTGAACTGCGTCATCAGCTTGCTGAGTGACTTAAAGAGCGGCAAGATCACGCGGTCTTGAAACGACAGCGATAACTCGATTTCTTCGAGCGACTGCGGCAGTTCTCGATCTTCAAACTGAGCAAGGCGTTCTTGCAGCGGGTCGCGGTTGTTATCGTCACGCACGCCCACATAGACCAGCCCCGCAGCGATAACGCCGCCGACAATCACCAGAGCCAGAACAATAATCGGTTCCATAGCGCGCTTATTCCTCTACACTTGCGGCTTAAATGTCAATATCGACGATCTTCTGCACCAGCGCGAACCCGATCCCGATCAAGCCGAGCGCGATGCCCAGCAGGGGCCAACCGCATGTGCGGTTCTCGAACAGGTTGCCCATGTATTCCGGGTTAATCGTGTACAGGAACAGCGCCAGAATGATGGGCAGGAAGCTGATCACGTAACCCGTGATGCGCCCTTGCGCTGTCAACACGCGAATTTCGCCTTTGATCTTGATGCGCTCGCGGATCGTGTGGCTGATCACGTCGAGAATTTCCGCCAAGTTACCGCCCACTTCACGCTGAATATTGACCGCAGTGATCACGAGGTCAAGGTCTTCGCTTTCGACGCGGCTCAGCAAGTGATCGAGCGCGTCTTCCACGCTGATGCCTAACTGCACCTCTTGCACCACGCGCTTAAATTCGGTGGCGGTCGGTTCGGGCGCATCGCGCGAGATGGCTTCCATCGAGTTCAGCACGCTGTAACCCGACCGCAGCGCGTTCACCCACAAACCGAGCGTGTCGGGCAGTTGGTTCTCGAAGCGAATCAGACGTGAAGATGTCAAGCGCGACACGTAAATGCGCGGCGCGAAGAAACCAACAAACGCCGACAGCAAGCCCATCACCAATTGATTGCCAAACAGCACGAAATAGCCGAGCGCGAAGAAGCCGAACATGCTGATCACATGCAGCGCGGCATATTCCGAAACCGTCAGCTTGAGATCAGCACGCGAAAGCTGCGCGCGCCATTTTTTGGCGAACGTGCGTTGTTCAAAAACGGCATCGAACCGCTCGGCAAGGGCGCTTGTTGGGCGCACATCCGCTTCTTGCGATTCGGGCAGGTCAAGCGTAAAGCTGCTTTGATCCTGCTCGAAGCGCTCCAAACGTTCCGACAGCAGATCGCGCTCGGAACGCACACTGATCACGCCGTAGATGATCACACCGACGGCGACAACCACCGCGATGCCGATGATGAGTATTGGTTCCATAGCTTACGCTGCGCTCCTGCTGATCAATACGTTTTGCCCAAGCCGAACACCGACGGCGGCAGGTAAATGCCTGCGGCTTCGATGCGGTCGGTAAACTTCGGACGAATGCCGGTGGGGCGAATGCGCCCAACGATCTTGCCGCCTTCGACGCCGGTCTGCTCGAACTCGAAAATGTCCGACATGGTGATCATGTCGCCTTCCATGCCTTGCACTTCGGTGATCTTCACAACTTTACGCGAGCCGTCGCGCAAGCGCTCTTGATGGCAAATTAACTCCACCGCGCTGGCGATCTGTTCGCGGATGGCGCGCACGGGCAAATCCATGCCTGCCATCAAGCACATGACTTCGAGCCGGGCTAGGGTGTCACGCGGGCTGTTGGAGTGAGCGGAGGTCAGCGAACCATCGTGACCCGTGTTCATCGCCTGAAGCATGTCGAGCGCTTCACCCGCGCGGCATTCCCCAACGATGATGCGATCAGGGCGCATACGCAGCGAGTTAACCACGAGGTCTTGAATGCTGATCGCGCCTCTGCCTTCAATGTTGGGCGGGCGGCTTTCCAGCGTGACGACGTGTTCCTGACGCAGTTGCAGTTCCGCCGCATTTTCAATCGTCACGATGCGCTCATCGTTCGGGATATAGCTCGAAAGCACATTGAGCAGCGTCGTTTTACCCGAACCCGTGCCACCGCTGACCACCATGTTCAGGCGGGCGATGATGCACGCGCGCAGGAACTCGATCATCTCTTTGGTGATCGATCCCCAGCCGATTAACTGCTCGACGCTCAACGGTTTCTTGAAGAATTTACGAATGGTAATCGTGGGCCCTTGCAACGCAATCGGGCGAATGACCGCATTCACGCGCGATCCATCGGGCAGACGGGCATCGACCAGTGGGGAGCTTTCGTCAACACGGCGACCGAGCGGCGCGACAATACGATCGAGAATGCGTAACACGTGTTCGTCATCCTCAAACGCGATGTTCGCCCGCGTGATGTTACCTTTTTTCTCGACGAAAATATTCTTGGGTCCATTCACCATAATTTCGGTGATGTCGTCGTCCGCCAGCAAAATTTCCAGCGGTCCAAAGCCCAGAATTTCCGCGACGATGGCTTCAAACAAGCGCTGACGTTCTTGGCGTGCCAGCACCATGCTTTCTTCCGCCAGAATCGCGTTAAACAATTCTTCGATGTGGGCGCGCACTTCATTCTTGCGCGACACATCAATCGATTGATCGAGTTCGGCAAGCAGGCGGGTTTGCACGCGCGATTTCAAGTCCATGTAGGCGCTGTCACCGCGATTCGGCGTGCGTCCTGCCACTTGCTGATTGCGCGTGCGCATGGCGGCTAAACGCGAGCCGTCATCGGCGCTTTCGGTGGGTTCGGGCGGAGTGGGCGCACCGCTGCCGCCGCGCACATTGTCATCGCCGCCGCTGCCACCACTCGCAGCGCCACCGCCACCTTTACCAATACGATTTAACAGGGATGACATCCGGTTTGACTCCTCAACATCTAAAACTGCCCAGCGGCTTGCTGTGTTGTGATCTTACGTCAATTTAGACGTATTTGTGTTTAGAGATCGGTTGGACAAGTTATGATTCGGTTAGAAGCACAGCGCCTAATTGCCGCGCCCTAAGAAACCCAACCCACCCGCTTTACGCGGCGCCTTGCCGTCTGCGACTTCCTCACCAGCATGGCTGCCCATCAACACGGTGGAAACATGTTCCGCCAGTTCGATTAATTCTTTCGCGGGCGATTTCGTGCGGTCGCGCGACGCGATCACCGGGACGCCCTTATTGACCGCTGCCAACACCATCGGCTCATTCACGGGAATCTTCGCCTCAAACGGGCGCTTGAGATGCTTTTCGATCACTTCGGTCGGAATCGTCACCCGACCGCGTGCGCGATCATCTTCGGCGCGGTTCAACACCAACATCGCTTTTTGCGGCGCATAACTCAGTTGGTCGAACAGGTCAAGCACAAACTTGACGTTCTTCACGCTGGAAAGGGTCGGGTTGACCACGAGAATGATCTTGCTGGAAATGTCGAAAATCGACAGCAGCGTGTCGTCTAAACGACGGCTCGTGTCGATCACGATAAAGTCATAGCTGCTGGCGATCTTCTCGATGATGCGCGCAATCGCCTGCGGCACTTGATCGACTTCATCGGCAAGCTCAGGGCGTGTGGGGCCCAACAGCACTTTCAAGCCGCTTTCGTGCGTCGAAACCACACTGTCGAAGAAGTCGGTATCGAGATCGTCGATCTTATGCACCAGATCGATCAGCGTCGATTGCGACTGTACCTTCAAGAACACGCCGACATCACCGAATTGCAGATCGCCATCGACGATCAGCACCTTGATGCCTTTTTTCATCAAGCCGCTGGCGAGATTAGTAGCGATGGTGGTCGCGCCGCTGCCGCCGGAAGGCCCATAGACGGCGATCACGTTGCCCGCGCGAATTTCGCCATCGCCGCCGCCCGCTGTGGCGGTTTGCACGCCGCGCAGTTCCAGCGGAATATCTTGCATGGCGCGCGCGCTGCGGCGGATCGGCTCATAGCTGCGATAGACCGCGCGAATCGTGCTGTACAGTTCGTCAGGATCAATCGGCTTGCCCAAAAATTGGCGCGCACCCGCTTGCATGGCGCGGCGCATGTAGTCGGTATCCGTATTGACCGACATCATGATGACGGCGGCGGTGGCGTGCGCTTTAGTGATCTCGCTCGTCGCCTGAATGCCGTCCATATCGGGCATATTGATGTCCATGATCACGATGTCGGGCTGCTGTTCACCTGTCACGCGGACGGCTTCGCGTCCCGTGCCAACCGAGTCAATGACCTTAAACTCATCTTCTTCAAACGCCAGCAGCTTTTTGATGTTGTCGCGGGTTTCGGGAATATCATCGACGATCAGAATCCGAATGACATCGCGCCCGCTTGGTTTGTTCTGCATAATTCGTTTCGTCTTTCTCTGGATGCTGCTGTTTGGGCAGTGCGGCTGCTGTGACTGACAAGGTTGGGACGCTTTGCGCGCACCCAACCTCGTCAGTGATTATTTAATTGACCAGTGCGATTTCTTCACCCGCGATCAACTGGCGGATGCTGCGGATCGCTGGCTCGATCGTATAGGGCAGCTTACCCGGCTCGGTAATGCCGTAGCTCGCCATGATATAGCTGAGCGTAACTTCGGTTGTGGACGTGCGCGCGGTGTCTTGCGCAGAACGCAGCGCCATCGTTACTGGCACGCGCGCCTCGATCAACCACGTCAGCACGACCGCTTCCTGCGGCGTGACGCCCAACGTCACAATATCAGGACGCGGCGGTGTGGGCGTGGGCGGCGGCGGTGTGCCTTCGCCCGTATCTTCTTCGCCCTCAACCGGAACCGGCGTCGGCGTCGGCGGCACACCGATGAAGCGACCGTCAATTGGGAAGTCGCCCATATGCACAATCAGCGCGTCTTGAATGGTGCGCTGCGTGACCAAGCGCGGGCGCTGCTGTTCTGAAGGTCCAACGATCACAGGACCCACTGAACTGCTGTCGATGCGCCCATTGATGCCCTCAAGCAGTTCGATACCCTCTTCGTCAATGCGGAACAACGTAATCGTGTTCGGCACCAAACTTTGATAGGCTTCGTCAACATCGACAAACAGCATCGAGATGATCAAGTCTACGCGGTCGCCGTCCTGCGGCGCATAAGCGACACTGGTCAAGCGGTCAATCGGCAGCGACACGGCGACCAAGCCACTCGGCAGCACAGCGGCAGCGTCGGAACCCACAGCGGCGATGGTCAGCAGGTCATCGACCACCATGTTCGACAGGATCGGCTGCTCGGTGAAAATGTCGGTGCGGGCGCGGCGTCCGATCACATCTTCAAGGTTAAACAGCGCGTTGAACGGCACAGCATCCTGCGGCCACGAGCGCAGTGCGACCGCGTTCGGTGGAATCAGCAAACCGCGCGGAAGCTGCTGCACTGCGATCACGAGATCAACGAAAATAATCGGCGTCGGCGTCGGCAGCGCTGTGCCAACGGGTTCTTGCACCACTTCGGGTGGCGTGTCCACGTCATCCGTTTGTTCCACTGGAGAAACGGGCGCGGGCGGCGGGTTCAATGCCGGCAGCACCACGACCACAACCACCGCGACCGCGACGATCAAAATCGCGATGATTAAGAAGATACGCAAACGTCCCATGAAATCCTCCGTACATGCTGGCGCGTGGGTGATCGCCAAGCGGTGCTAATGATGTCATTATCTCACTACAGTGTATGCGATGTTCGATTTTGCACAAACAGGCAGATCGTCCCGTTGATGTAACGAATCCGTCAGTTCACCGTAAGAAAACGGTTGTTAGACCGTGCTTTAATCCTCGGCGGGCAGTTCTAAGCGCACCGCCGTGCCTTCATTTTCACCACTGGTCACCGAGACAGCGCCGCGCACCAGTTCGAATTTCTCGCGCAAAGTGATGAACGCCTGCACACGCGGGTCGTGATAACCATCTTCGCCCGCGAAGGCTGCTTCGGCATCGAAGCCGCGCCCGTCGTCTTCCACCGCCATCTTGATCAACGTGCCGCTCATGTCCAAGCGCACGACGATCTCGTTGGCGTTGGCGTAATCGCGCGCCAATCCGATCAGTTCCTGAATGCTGCGGAAGATCAACACCTCACGATGCGATTCCAAGCGGCGCTCATCGCCAAACACATCCAGCTTAACTTCGATGTCGTTCTTCTCACGGAAGGCATCGACATAACGGCGCACGGTCGGCACGACGCCCAAGTCGTCGAGCATCATCGGGCGCAGGTCGAAGATGAACTCACGCACGCGCTGGAAGGTCAAACTTGCGACATCTTTCAGGTTATGCAGTTCTTCAGCGGCACGCGCGGGATTGCGGTCGAACAAGCGCTGGCAAATTTCCGCTTGTAGAATGAAATTGGTCAGCGATTGCGCGGGTCCGTCGTGCATCTGACGGGCAAGGCGCTGGCGTTCTTCTTCCTGCGCCTGAATGATGCGCACGATGTTCATGCTGGCGCCGACTTTGGGCGTGACTTCCGCGCCTTCACCACCGCTGCTGTTAGCGCCGCTCGGCAGCATGTCGATGCCCTGCAAGCGGCGCAGCGTTTCGCTCAGGATCGTTTGCTGCTGCTCAAGCTGATCGCGCGAGCTTTGCAGCTTTTCAAGCTGTGCGCTCATAGTGGCGAAGCGTGAACGTGCTTCGATGGCTTCGTCGTATTTCTGGCGGATGTCTTGGCGGGGAATAGTGTCGAGATTATCTTGCACGGTGCGAAGTTCGGTGAATACATCGTTGTTGCGCTGACGTTCGCGGTCAACCACCAAGCGCGTTTGATCAACTTGAATCTTCAACTCGTTGACTTTGTCGCGGATGCGTTTAAGTTCCGCTGTCAGCATGTCGATCAGGTCATCACGACTGCGCGTTGTTTCCGAGCGATATTCCATCACGGTTTATCCTGTGGGCTAAAAAGAGACGAAACAGCTTGTAACATTAGGTGTCGATCCGCACCCAACCATGACGCAGCGCGGTAACAGCCGCTTGCGTGCGGTCTTGCACATTGAGCTTACGTAAAATCGAAGTCATATGATTTTTGACGGTCTGCTGGCTGATGCTCAGGCGAAAGGCGATCTCTTTGTTGCTTAAGCCGTTGGTCACAAATTGCAAAATTTCGACTTCGCGCGGGCTAAGCGGGATGAAATGTTCCTGTCCATCCACTGTATACGGTTTCGCCATGCCGTCCACGCGCGTCGTGATCCAGCTTTGCACATCCTCAGCGCGCAGCAGGCGGTCGTTGATGATGAAGAAGCCGCGCGCCACACTGCGGATCACCTCGATCAGCCGTTCCGAGTCGATGTCTTTCGGGCAGTAAGCCGCCGCGCCTGAGCGCATCGCGTGGATGACCTGTTCCTCATCATGGTAGGCGGTCAGCATGACCACAGCGGCGGCGCTGCGTTCCGAGCGAATCTGGCGCGCCACTTGCAGCCCGTTCACGGAAGGCAGATTGATGTCAAGCAGCACCACATCCGGGTTTAGGCGTTTGACCGCAGTCAGCGCTTGATCGCCATCGCTGCACTGCCCCACCACGACCAGATCATCTTCGAGTTTGAGCGCGCTGGCTAAGCCATCACGAAACAACGGATGATCATCAACAATCAAAATACGTATAGTGGTACTGCGTTCGTTGGTATTGGTCATACCAGCGTTGGCGGCGCACTTCATAGATCCGCCGCCCCCTCCTTTCTGTGCTTCCGCGTGCATAACGCACTGTGGGATACAACCAGTATACCGCTAACTAGCGTGAACTGTATATAGAAGCGACACTGACGCTTAATTCACGCCAACACCGCCCGTCACAGCGTAATCGATTCCACATTCATGATATGATGATACACGGTGTTCATGACCAGTGACACACATATAGGAGCAGCATGTCTACCTTTGATTGGCACCCTTACCCCGCGCGCGAAATCTGGCATGATCCGAGCGTGGTGGGGACCTTGAAAATCGCCCAAGCTGTGTACAGCCCGCAGTTAGACAATCAGCGCGATCTGCTGGTGCATTTGCCCGAAAGCTATGCACACACCGATAAGCGCTATCCCGTGATTTATATGCAGGATGGGCAAAATCTGTTTGATCACGGCACGAGCTTCGCCGGAACCGATTGGCGCGTCGATGAAACCATGCACGCTTTAGCCCACGACGGCATCGAAGCGATCATCGTCGGCATTCCGCATATGGGCGAGCGCCGCGTGAACGAATACAATCCCTTCGCGGATGTGTGGCGCGGCACGGGTGAGCAGTATCTCGCCTTTCTGACCGACACGATCAAGCCCGCCATCGACCACGATTTCCGCACATGCCGCGAACGCGCGCACACAGGCATTCTTGGCTCGTCGATGGGCGCATTGATCAGCCTGTACGCCTTCTTTCACAGCGATCTGTTCGGCATGGTTGGCGCAATGAGTCCCGCGTTATGGATCGGCGGTGGGCGCATTTACGGCGACATCATCGATCAACCGTTCACGGGCGGGCGCGTGTATCTCGATAATGGCACGCGCGAAGCCAGCGCGCGGAAACTCAACGAGCTGTTGCTGCGTAAAGGCTATCAGCGCGGCGTTGATCTCAAGTATGTGGTTGAACACGACGCCGAACACACCGAAAGTGCATGGGCGCGCCGTTTGCCCGATGCGCTGCGCTTTTTGTTGGCAGCCTAGCCCCAAAGGAAACAGCACCCGTATGACACGCTTGCTCTTTTACCTGCGTTATGCCGCGCGCAACCTGCGCCGCAGCGCCCGCTGGACTTCATTCGCCGTGTTTTGCATCGCCGCAGGCGTGGCAACGGTGGTCGCCCTGCGCGGCTTGGGACTCGCCATTGGCGACTCGTTGGTCGATAACGTTCGCACCACTAATCACGGCGACATCACGCTATATGCCGATAGTGCGTTCGGCTCATTCGGGTTTGGTGGCGACGACGACAACAACACCTTCAACGCGCAAGCCGTTGAGCGCGTCGAACAATGGGCGCGTGAGAATAACGCCCGCCTGACCGGCTATGTCAGCGCCAGCGGCTTACAGGTCACACAGGTCGATGCAGTCACGGTTGGGCGTCCGCAGTTCGTGACCGGCTTGCTGATCGATCCGGCGACCTTCCCGCCCACCGATGATATTTTCGCGCTCGAACCGCGCGCTGTGCGCGTGGGTGATCTGCTCACCGAGCCGAACAGCATCATCGTCAGCGATAACTTGGCGCAGTCGCAAAATATCCGCGTGGGCGACACGGTGCGCGTCAGCGGATCGACGGAAGAATACATCGTCAGCGGGATCGTCTCGACCGACGCCGAAGCCAGCGTGACCAGTAACCCGTTCATCGGCTTATTCGGCTTCGTCTACATCAACATCGCGCAGGCGGAAAGCCTGAATCAACCGACGCTGCCCACAGCGATCAGTCTGGCGCTGCCCGATGACACGTCGTTCGACCAGATCAATGCGGCGGGTTCCGAACTGCGCCGTTTAGCCAGCGCGGGCAGTGTGCAAACCACGCCGGACTTGCTCAGCCGGAACGAACTGGTTGCGGATGTGATCGGGCGCTTCATCGTCGTGATGGGCTTAGGCGCACTGTTGATCGGCGGCGTGGGCATCATCAACACGATGCTGGTGATGGTCGGGCGGCGCACCTTTGAGATCGCCGCGCTCAAAACATTCGGCTTGAAGGGGCGGCAGGTCGCCTACCTGTTTTTGGCGGAAGCGTTCTTGCTCGGCGTGATGGGCAGCATCGTCGGCAGCGTGTTGGGTGTGCTGTTGGGCGGCGTGGTCAACGCTTATGGTGAGGCGTTCATTAATCAATCGCTGCGCTTCCGCATCTATCCCGAAGCGATTTTGTTCGGCGTGGCGCTCGGCGTGGTGGTGACGCTCGTGTTCGGCATCCTGCCGATCCTGACGGCGAACCGTGTGCGTCCGGCGACGATCCTGCGCCCGAATGAAACCAGCATCCCGCGCGCGGGTGTGTTCCACAGCATCATCGCGTTGGCGCTGGTGGTGATCGTGATCGGCGGCGCGGCAGGGCAAATTTTGGGCAGCATCCCCGTCGGCATGATCGGCGTGGCGATCACGTTGATCATTCTCGGCTTCTTCATCGGCATCATGTGGCTGATTGTGTGGCTGGTGGGCAAGCTGCCCGCCTTCGGCAGCGTCGATCTGCGGCTGGCGCTGCGGAACTTGTCGGCGCGGCGCATCCGCACAGCCACGACGTTACTGGCG
>JBGSRB010000273.1:0-23058 GCA_041737735.1 Anaerolineae bacterium
GCATGTGCAGCAGCACATCGAGCAAGCCCGCTGACCGCACAGGCGCGAGTAGTTCGTCAATGGCGGCGACAGCCACGCGCGGTTCGCAGCACAAGCGGCTGACGTGTCCGAGTCCCGGGTTGAGATGCACCTGCGCGCGCACCTCCGGTCGCAGCGGGTACGCGCGCCGATAATAATCGCGGATCAGCGCGCGCAAGCGCTGGTAACTTTCCGTGCAGCCGGTGGTCTCGATCCACGGGTGTTCGTCGGGTGGCACGCCCTGCGCCGTCAGTTGACCGCCCAGCCAGTCGCTTTCTTCCGTCAGAATGACGCGATAACCCATGCGGGCAGCGCTATACGCCGCCGCCACACCGCCTAACCCGCCCCCGATGATCACGACATCGGCATGTCGTTCACGCAGCATCACACTTGCCTTTACTGTTTGACCGCACCCGCCGCCAAACCCGAGATCAGAAAGCGCTGCAAAATGGTGAACACCACCAGCACCGGCACAATATTGATCAGCGCTGCCGCCGCCAACAGCCGGAAATCCTGCTCATCGGGACCCAACAGGTTATACGTGCCAACCGTCAGCGGATACAGGTCTTGCCCGCGCAGCAGCACCGACGCCAGCGCGAACTCGCCCCATCGCCCGATGAAAACGATGATGAACGACGCCGCCAAGCCCGGCAGCATCACGGGCAGCAGAATCCGCAGCACGGTGGTCAGCCGACTCGCGCCATCAATCGCCGCTGATTCATCCAATTCGCGCGGCAGCGTATCCATGTAGCCTTTCAGCACCCAGATCGCCCACGGAATGCTGAGCGCGCCATACAGCGCGATGATGCCGACGCGCGTGTTATACAACCCCAGCGTTTGCATCAGCAGATACGTCGGAATCACGCTGATCAGCGGCGGAATCAACTGAAGCGCCAGAATCCCGATCATCAGGGCATTCTTACCGCGAAACTCATGCCGCGATAACCCGAAAGCCGCCAACAGCCCAAACGTGAGCGAGAGCAGCGTGCCGCCCACGGAATAGACGACGCTGTTGGCGAAATAGGCAAGCAGCGGCGTGGCGCGGAAAATTTCCTCATAGGCGTCGAAACGCACCTCAGTCGGAATCAGATTCAGCGGGCGCTGATAAATTTCAATCGGCGGCTTGAGCGATGAGCTGAGTAGCCAGATCAGCGGATAAACGAACATCAACGCTGTGATCGACAAGATCACATAGCTGAATAACCGACTTGAGATCAGCCGATAGTTGATGTGCCGCGCGCGTGGCGTTGGCTTGGCTGCCGACGCAGATCGGATCGTTTGCGCGCTCATGTCGTTTCCTTCTCATTGCGGAACACCCACACCCACAGATAGAGGATGGTAAAAATCATCACGATCAGGAACATGATGTTGCCAATCGCCGCGCCACGTCCTAGATCGCCCACTGAAGAAGCGCCACGACCGCCGCCGAACGCCGTTTCAAACATCAACAGACCGATGGTTTGCGTGGCGCGGGCAGGTCCGCCGCTCGTCAGCGCGAGGATCAATTCATACACGTTGAACGTGCCAATCGTGATGAAAATCACGTTGAGCGCGATGATCGGGCGCAGATACGGCACGATGATATGCACCAACCGCTGCCACACATTCGCGCCATCCACGCGCGCCGCTTCCATCATTTCGGTGGGCAAGGTTTGCAAGCCGCCGAGCATAAATACCATCGAGAACGCTACGCTGCGCCACAGATCGACGAAGATCAGCGCCGCGCGCGCATTCTCAGGCAAGCTCAAGAAGCGCTGCGGACTGATGCCCACCGTTCCGAGCCACGCATTGATCACCCCGGCGGAATTTTCCGCGAACATCAGCCGCCAGATGTAGCCGATGATCAGACCGGAAATCACCCACGCGCTCAGGATGCACAGGCGAAAGAGCAGACGCCCGAATAACGGCTGATTCAAGAGCAGCGCCAAGCCGAAACCCGCCATGAATTGCAGCGGCACGCCGAAGCCGACAAAAGCGACCGTCCAACTCAGCGCGTTGAAGAACACCGGACTGCTGAGTACAAATTCATAGTTGGCGAAGCCGACGAAGTTGAAGCTGTTCGGCGTCGTCACGCGCATATCGGTCATCGAAACGAAGAACTGCCCGATAACCGGATACAGCCGCATGACGCCCAGCGCGATCAGGGCGGGCAGCAGCCACGGCAAAGGACCCGCTTTGAAGCGCTGCCAATGTGTTTTGCGATATGGATTCGAGTCGCGGCTGGTCGTGCGGGCTGCGCCGACAACCAGAGGTGTTGAGTTTGTCATCAAAGGGCTTTTCTATTGACTAAGCCTGTTTTAAAAACACATCTATATGCCGAAATATGATTGGATTAAGCGGTGCAGAGGCAAACACAACGGGTTGCCTCTGCACCTTGCTGAAGGCACAGTGCGCGTGTTTAGCTGCGTGCCGCGACTTCGCGCTCGACTTCGGCTTGCGCTGTGTTCAGCGCTTCATCAATCGTCATTTGTCCCGATGCTGCCGCCTGCGCCGCGACGTTAAGCGCGACGGCAATGGCGGGATACAGCGGTGTGAACGGCACAACATAACCGCCCGTTTCCAGCGAGTCCAACGTGGTCAACATAAACGGATCGTTGGCGTAATACGGGTCTTGCTGAATGACATCGGGGCGCGTTGGCACCCAACCACCCGCTTTATTGGTGTCACGATTCGCGGCGAAGTCGGTTGCGTGCAGCGTCCACGCTGCGGCTGCCGCTTCACGATCCGGATCACCCGTGGCGACGGGCGCGATCAGCCAGCCACCCGCGACGTAACGCCCGCCCGCTGCTGCATCCGGATGCGGCAGCTTGACCGCTGCCCATTTAGCGTATTCCTCAGGGGGAAGTGTCGGCTGTAAGCTGCGGATGTGCATGTTATTGTTGCCCGCAAAGCTGTAAACATTGCCTGAGAAAATTTCGGGCATCTGGCTATTGTGGTTGTAGCCAATTGCGCCCGGCGGCACTAAGTTCTCGCTGATCAGCGTGCGGTAGTAGTCGAACAATTCGACCAGATAGCCGCGATTCGGCTCATCGAACAACACAGGCGTGCCGCTGTCATCGATGATGCGCCCACCCAACGCGGCGAACATGCCTTCATTCAACTGAATCCAGTTGGTCATCGGGTAGGTGACGCCAAAGCGACCCGGTTCGTCCGCTGCGATGCGCCGCGCCATTTCCAACACTTCACCGAAGGTCGTCGGCGGCGTCGGGATTTTTTCCATGTTGTAGAACAACAGCGGCGTGTCGGTGTTGTGCCACATCGCGCGCAGCGATCCATCGACGCTGGTCAGCGTGTTGATGATCCAGTCGAAATACAGGCTGGATGTATCAGCTTCCATGTAGGGCGCGAGATCGACCAGATAACCCGCGTTAACGAAATCGGCATACACACTGTGATTGATCCATGCCGAGTCAACCGTCGCATTAGCGACATCTTGGGCGGTGGCAACCGGATCATCCGCGCCGACGATTTCCGTAAAGGTGATGTTAGGGAAGCGCAGACGGAATGAGTCGATCACGCTTTGAAATGCGATCTGGCGCTCGATCCGACGATCGGTCGTGGAATTCCACGGCAGCGCGCGATAGCTGATGCTGACGGGACCCGCTTGGCGCACACGCTCGGCTAACGCAGCCGGGATGTAACCACCGCCGACCATCAGCGCGCCCGCGCCAACGCCCGCAGCAGTCTTGAGGAACTGACGACGTGATAGCAACTTTGAATTTTTGGTGACCATAAGCTTTTCTCCAACACTCATAAAAAATAGACTCTTGCACGAAGGCAAAACATGCTGCGGGCGAACGGACGCCCGATGTTTCTAAACGATTAGATCGGCGGTCGAAAAAATGCAGCATTTCGGCTGCCAACTGTTAAAAGTGAATTGCTGTCGCGTGTTGCACAGCCCACTGTTTAGTGTATAATCGTTTAGATTGATCCAGTTTAACCCACTTTTTTAGAATGTGCAATGACTTCTCCAACGATTAAAGATGTCGCCCGCGTTGCGGGATTCTCGGTAGCAACGGTCTCTTATGTCATCAATGATGGGCCGCGTACCGTCACGCCGGAAACGCGCGCGCGCGTTCTCGAAGCGATGCACCAGCTTGGCTATGAGCCGAATGCGTCGGCGCAACGCTTACGCCTGAATCGCACGCGCGTGTTAGGGCTGGCGGTTTCGGGCTTATCCGGTTTGCCGGGTATGGCTGACCTGTATTTCCTCGATGTGATTCGCGGGATCAGCATCGCCGCCGATCAGTACGATTATCACCTGATGCTGTTCACCAACGCGAAAAAATTGCGCACGCCGGAATTTTTCCGCAAGTTGGTGCGCCAACGTTTATTCGACGGCTTAATGTTGATGGGCAGCATCTTTCCGCCCGAAGTGATCGACGAGTTAACCAACTTCAAAAGCCCGGTGATCATGATCGGGCGGCAGCAAACCAACCGAAAGCTGCGGCGCATCCATTTCTCATATGAGGAAGAAGCCTATCAAGCCGTACAAGCGGTGATCGCGCGCGGCTTTCGTCGGGTTGGTCTGCTGCTGAACGCGCTGACGCTGACGAGTGAACAGCAGCGTTTGGCGGGTTATCAACGCGCGCATCACGAAGCGGGTTTACCGTTTGATGAGTCGCTGGTGCGGATTGCCGACATGATTGAAATTTATCCCGCGCGTGAGGTGATCAGCACGTTCGTCATCAACGCCCAACCCGATGTGATCGTCAGCGCGCCTTACCGTGAAGTGTGCGAATTTCTCGACGAATTGGGCTATACCGCCACGCAAATGCCCGTCGTCACGCTCGATGAAGAACATCATTTCCCGCAGCCTGAGCGCGTGATCGGCGCGGTGCGTCAGCCTAAATATGAAGTGGGCTTAAACGCGGTTGACGTGCTGGTGCAGTGCATCAACGCTCAAGAACCGAATGCCGCGATCACCCTCGATGATGTGCCGCTCGAAACCGTGATGCCACCGGCACCGTTTATCTTCCTCGACCACCAGCAGGACTGAACCATGCTCTCGATGCTCGAAAAACTGATCGGTCTGCGCCAGCGCGTCGCCCGCCTGAACAGCGCGCGTTATCAGCAGGTAACCCCGCTGCGCGACTGGCAGATCGTCGATCATTTGCCTGATGAATCGCCCTGCCCTGAAGCTGATGATCCGCGTTGGCGCGCGATCACGATCGGGGAAGCGTGGGGCGCGGCGGGTGCTTATGCGTGGTTGCGCGCACCCCTGCCTGATACCGTCACTGAGTCGGCGGCGAACATGGTCTTACTGCTGCGCTTGTTCGACTACACGCGCCCGCCCGCCGACGAACTGCGTTTGAACACGCAAATGCGCCCCGAAGCGCTGGTTTATGCCGCTGGTGTGCCGGTGCAAGCCGTCAACCGTGGACATCATGAAGTGGCACTCGCGGGCGCGCGCGGCGGAATGCTGACCGTCGCCGCCGCGTGTGGCTACAGCCCGGAACAGCGTTATTTTCAGCAAGCCGAACTTGCGCTGCTCGATCCGGCAGTTAATGCGCTCTACTGGGATGCTTTCGTCATTCTCGGTTTGGGCGACGGGACGCTGGAGCCGAACGAAGCGCAACGGCTGCTGGAAGCGCTCTATCAGGCGCTTAACCTGATCGACTGGCGCGACCCGGCACATCTCAACGGTGTTGAAGCGGCGCGCGATCACCTGCGCGCGGCAGCCTTCGTTGAACATCCCGCCACCGCGCCCGTGATCCACGCCGTCGGTCATGCTCACATCGATCTCGGCTGGTTGTGGCCCCTGAGTTTCTCACGCGGCAAAGGCATACGCACCGCGCACTCACAGCTTTACTTCATGGAACGCTTTGCGCGTTATACATTCTTGCAGACCCAACCGCAGTTGTATCAGGCGATTCAGCAGGATGCGCCTGATCTGTTCGCGCGTATTCGCCAGCGCATCGATGACGGACGCTGGAACGCGACCGGGGCAACTTGGGTCGAACCCGACATGAACCTGATCAGCGGCGAGTCAATGGCACGGCAGTTCCTGCATGGAATGCGCTATTTCAGGGATGACCTCGGTGTGCGTCCGCGCGTGTTATGGCTTCCCGATACTTTCGGCTTCAACGCGCAGATTCCGCAGATTATGCAGGCAAGCGCTATCCCGTACTTTTTCACGTCCAAAATGAGCTGGAACGCCACCAACAAACTGCCGAACGATACATTTCGCTGGCGCGGACTGGATGGCACGGAAGTGCTGGCGCACATGGCAACCACGCATCGTCAGGGGCAGTCAGTCACCTGTTATGAAGGCGCGCTGCTGCCCTACGAAGCCGCTGATACGTGGCAGTCGTATAAGAACAAGGCTCTCAATCTGCATACGCTTGTCGCTTATGGTTACGGGGATGGCGGCGGTGGTCCTGACGTTGATATTCTGGAACGCTTACAGCGCTATCATGATGGAATTGACGGCATGGCGTCGCTCCATGCCAGCACCGCCGAAGACTTTTTCGAGGCGCTGGAACGCGACTTGCAGGGTGAATTACCCGTGTGGTCGGGCGAACTCTACTTTGAATTGCATCGCGGTTGCTATACCAGTCAGGCGCGCACCAAATGGTTCAACCGCACGCTTGAATCCCGTCTGCATGACGCCGAATGGCTCTGCACGACCGCGCATTATCACGGGCTTCAGCCTTATCCGCGTGAACATCTGCGCGCCGTGTGGGACGTGCTGCTGACTAACCAGTTTCACGACATTCTGCCGGGATCATCTATCCGTGCAACCTACGTGCAGGCGGAAGCTGAATACACGGCTGCGCTTGCAAGTGTGGATGCGGTGATCAGCACAGCTTTAGAAGCCTTGTTCAATGAACGGGCGCAAGGCGAAGAGGGATGGACAGTTGTCAACACCCTCAGTTGGGCGCGCGATGTCGTGCTGACGTTGCCCCTGCATGGCGCTGCCGGAATTATCGATCAGACTGGTACACCGTGTCGCTGGCAGTCGCTTGATGACGGGCAGGCGTTAGTCGAGGTCAAAGCTGTTCCGGCATTGGGGACAGTTTACGTGCAAGCCGCTGCATCCGCGCCCACCGCTGCGTCGCCTAGCCTGCTGAGTGTCTCGGCGTCGCATCTCGAAAACACGGCACTGCGCGTCGAGTTTGACGACAGCGGTCAAATCGTGCGCATTTACGACAAAATACATGAACGCGATGTCCTGCCGGCGGGGACGGTTGCTAATCAATTCCAACTGTTTCAAGATGCGCCGGCGCGCTGGCAGGCTTGGGAGATCGATCCCGACTACGTTGCGCAGCCCTTGCCGAACCCGACGCTGCGCGCGCTCCGCGTGATCGAGACGGGACCCGTGCGAGCGACCATTGAAGTTGAGTACACGTTTGGGGCTTCAGCGCTGCGCCAGCGCATCAGCTTGACAGCCGACTCGCCGCTCCTGCGCTTTGATACGACGGTTGATTGGCATGAACGTCATACGCTGCTCAAGGTTGCCTTTCCGCTTGATGTCAACGCGGCTCGTGCAACCTATGAGATTCCGTTTGGCGCGGTCGAACGCCCGACGCATCGCAATACGTCGTGGGACAGCGCGCGTTTTGAAGTCCCCGCGTTGCGCTGGGCAGACCTGAGCGAAGCCGATTACGGTGTAGCGCTCATCAACGACAGCAAATATGGTTACGATACGCTGGATAACGTCCTGAGGTTATCGCTGCTGCGCGCACCGACCATGCCCGACCCCGAAGCCGATCAGGGTGTGCATCATTTTGCTTACGGGCTGCTTCCGCATGGCGGCGATTGGCGTCAGGGCGTGGTTGCTGCTGCGGCGGCTTTCAACCATCCGGCGCACGTTGTAAGCGGAGTGAGTTCCCCCGCATGGGCGAACCGACCGCTGGTCACCTGTCGCCACAACGGATCGGCAGTGGTGGATACAGTCAAAGCAGCGGAGGACGGTGCTGGCGTCGTTGTGCGTGTCTACGAAGCGCACGGCAACCGCCAAGAAGTCATCCTGACGCTTGACAACGCGATTTCGCGCGTCGAAGAAGTCAATATCCTTGAAGAACCTTGTGCAGACACGCACCTGACTTTCGCAGCGGGTGAACTCAAGTTCGGTCTGCGTCCGTATCAGGTGCGTTCTTTCCGACTCAGGCGCTAGGGTTCACCGAAGGTGACACGAATTGTGTGCAACCGATAAGGCGCGATCGTACAACTGACGCGGGTCTGATCGATGATGCGCGCGCCGTTTTGATCGTGCGGCATTTCGGTCAGGGTGCAGTCCACAACGCTGGCGATCGATCCACCCTGAAACTGCAAAACAACTTCGGCGGGTTGCCCCGCGAGTTCTTGCAGGCGCACGATGATGCCATTGCCATCCTCGGCGGGCTTGAGGCTGACCATCTGCACATGTTCCGGCTCCAACGTGAACAGCGTTCCCGTTGCTGGCAAGTTTTGCGGCACGTCGATGCTGCGCTGGAGCAGTCCCGGTTCGCGATCCTTGACGGGGATCAGTACGGGATCAACGGCTGTCTCCAAACCGAGGCGCACGGCGCGAACCGGGTCATAGCCTCCGGCATAGGGATGCAGTCGATAGCGGAAGCGTGTCCAGCCGTGTTGACGCTGGACAAAATTCGTCCACCAATGATTATTCATCACCCAACTGACCAGCAGCGGCTGATCCAGCGCGAGGCGCGCCTGATGTTTGTGGTTGGTGAATCCGCCGAGATGCAGCAGAGGCGCATCCGGCGTAGCGAAAGTTACCCCGCGCGCGCCGTCGTTGAGATCGACCCAACGCTGGACGGCGTAGAAGTCGCGGCAGGCGATAGCAATTTGCTCGGCTTCCGCTTCGACCAACGCCCCCGCCGTTTCGTAGTGGATCGTGGGTGTCGGCAGATTGAACGGGAACGCGATATAGACTGACTCAGGTTCAGCCACGGGCAGCTTGTCGAAGTCGTAAATCAGATCAATCCACGGCAGATCGTCGTAGAGTACGACTTGCACGCGCAGATCGCGCACGCCCGCTGCCTGAAGCTGCATCACAAAACGGGTGGCTGCCCTGCCGGGGACGACCTCCGCAGCGAGGACTCGTTCAGTAGCGCGCCGCCGCGCTGCCAGATGCGGACGATAATCGTAATCGACCGGGGGATTGGGCAGTTGAATATCGGCGCGACCGCGTGGCGTCAGCAAATCCTCGTAGACAAAGTGACCTAAACGCCACGCTGTGCTGGCATCGACCCATTCCCACCTGTCGGTTAGCGTCACTAGACTCGCGATCGCGCCGCTCAGCGGGTCGATCACCAGTCGATAGAAGTCATTTTCTAGCTGCCACCCGTGCGCCCGCACCCTAGATCGCGCCGCAACTGAATCGCCGGATCGTGGAACGAACTGCGGCACGGTCGGGTTGACGGGGTAGGGTGTGGGGGTTTCCAGATGCAGGTCAATCGTGGTGTAGCCCCCGGCAGGCAAATCGATGATCCCGTAATCGACGGTGGGCGCGACGCCACTCTGCGGACTGCCAACTTCAAGGTCGCGCTCTAAGCGGTCTTGTTCCCAACCTGTTCGCCCCACTGTGGGCAGCACCAGCGGAAAACGACGCGCCCAAGGCAGCGGATTGAACAACGTCACCTGCGGGTGGTCAGTTTGGGGCAAGCGTGCGGCAAAATTGAGTCCGGTTGAAGCGATGAGGCGCGCGACGGCTGCATCAGCATCATAGATATAGGCGGCTTTCCGAACCCACTGCCCGCGCGCAGCCGCCGAATCCGCATGGGTGATGCTCTCGCTGCTGCCCCACGTGTGTTCGTCAAAGACCGCTAGCGACCACACAGCGCTGGCAGCGGTTGCAGCCGGATAGCTGAACGGCGCAGGTTGTGCTTGAAGCAGTCCGCCGAGCATCTCGACCGCACTTAACCGTTCTTGGACACGCCGCGCCAATCCCGTTTCGTAAGCGCTGGAACCCATTCCTTGCGCCCACCAATCGTTCCAATCCCCCGCCCGGACTTCAAGCGACTCGGTTGACAATGTGCGTAACCGATCGAACAGCCCATCGAGCGTGACGATCTGCATTCGCGGTTGCCACCCGCGCGCGTTCCATGTCTGCACAAATGGCGATAGCGCCTCGTCGGGACCATCGTTGTCCCAGGATAAGCTGTTGACAATTTGCAGGACGACGAAATCGTAGGGATAGCCTTGCGCCTGAAGATCGTCAAGATAATTGTGGACGGATGAATAGGATTGGTCGATGTCGTGCTGCCACCAGCGGCGCGCGCCCGATGGAACGCCTAAACGGGGAATACCGATATTATTGCCGTCGCCATAGTGCGCGCCGTGCCATGTCAACAGTTGGCGTCCGCTGGGACCCTGCCACTGAAACGCCCGCGGGCGCGGCTGCGGATCGGGTGCCATGGCGCGGTTGATCGCCATCAGCAGACCCTCAAAGCCAGAGTCGAGCAGCATCTCGACCAGCCCCCAACTTTGTCCGTTCACGTCGCAGTTCAGGGCATAGCGCAGCGCGAACCCGTAATCACGACGTAGACGCTCGGCGGCGTAAAGGGTGCGCGCCAGCATCTCGGTCGAATACAAAGGCGAGACATTGGTGTACATCCCGCCGAAATCGATCAAACCAGCGTGATGCAGCGCGGTCAGGCGGTCGATCTCAGCAGGGGACGCGGCGCGCAGGAAGTCTTCGACCATGATCGTTGTCTCACACGTCCAGCGGAAGCGCGCTTCGGGCGGTGCATCCGCGTAACGCTCAGCCAGATGCAGCGCCCGCCGAATGTGGTCACGCTGCCGCGCGAAAACAGTGTCTTGGTAATGGGTATAACCGATGTCCGTGTGAGAATGATGCAGCAGCAAAATGTCACGAATCGGAGCAGACATATAGACTTGACCCTTTCAGCAAGAAATGGGATACTATTCGCGCAATGATCTAATCGTTTAGATCAGAGCATAAAATAAGTTGCGTTTGCTTGTCAAGCGCAACCACTTATTCTAAATAGTGCCGTTAAACGGATGTGGGGCGATGATTGAACACTGGGTAACTTCAGGCGACGCCGAGATCGATGAGACGCACCGCGCTGTGGCGTCGAGCCTGACCGATAAGGTTAATTTCCCGCACCGTTTGGCGATCTTGACCACCTGGATGCACCTCTTGCAGCGCCAAGGTGCTGACTTGAGCGGCTATGCCCCCCACTTTGACCAGTTGAAAGCCAGTCGGCACGCTGGCGATGAGGCGGCGCTGTCGGCGGCTGTAGCCGACGCCTATGCGTTTCTCGCTGCGATCCAGCGTGCGCTTGTGACCGCCGCCCCGCGTTGTTTTACGAACGAAACCGCCCCGCTGCCGACGGGCGTCCCCACCGCGTCATGGGCGGTTTACGGCGGGAATCCGCATCACACCGCGAGTACCGATGAACCGGGTCCTCAACGCGGGACAGTGGCATGGAAACAACCGATCGGTCTGGCGTGGACGGCTCGACCGACGGTCGAACAGGATCGGGTTTACGTGGCTGTCCCCGGACTTCGCACATTTCTCCACTGTCTCGACTTCGACACGGGCGCGTTGCTTTGGCAGACACGCCGCCCATGGACACAGGCGAGTCTCGGCATTGTCAATTTGTCCCCTTCATCCTATGTGCTTGCTGGCGCTGCTTCGACACCAGTCGTTCTGGCGGATTCGGTCATCGTCAATCAATTGGGCGCGCAAGGGCGCGATTTTGGCGCGCGGAATCTGCTCGTCATTGATAAAGCGACCGGGCAAATCACGCGGCAGCTACCCGCAGGGCAAGCGGATTACCGCCTCGGTCATGCCGCGCTGGCAGGAAGCGATCTGCTGGTGTATCCATCGGGTACGCAGCGCATCAAAGATCGTCCGCCGCAGATCATCGCGCAGAATCGCATCGTCTGCGCCAATCCGGTCAGTGGCGCGACGCTGTGGGACTTCCACGTCGGGCAGACGTTTAGCGATCCGGTGGTGGATGACGGACAAGTGATTGTGGGAACGGCAGACGGGATGGTCTTCTGCCTGAACTTAAGCGGTGCCGCCGCTGATGATTATTTCGGATTTTCCGACGTGTCGCGTGTCGTATGGACATTCAAAGCACAGGGTGCGGTCAATTCCGCAGCGGCGGTCAGCGCGGAACGGGTTTATTTTGGCGACAATGCCGGTTGGTTTACCTGCCTCGACCGCCAGACGGGCGCGCTGATCTGGCAAACGGAGATCGCGACCAAAGAAGATCGCAGCTTCCGCCTGTTCTCCAAACCTGTCAGCGCTGAAGGCAGGGTTTATGTGGGGACTTCAGCCCGCCAGCTTATCTGTTTCGATGGTGATTCGGGGCAAATGATCTGGTCATATGACGCGCCTGACTGGGTTCGAGCCAGTCCACAAGTGGATCAGCGCCGCATTTTCTTCGCTTCGGTTGATGGCAGTGTCGGCTGTCTGGAAGATCAGGATAACACCGTCGCCGTCGTCTGGCTGACGAAGGTCGGCACGCATCCGATTTATGCCGACTTGGTTGAAAGTGGCGGCAAACTGCTGATCAATGCCTCAGACCTGAAGCTGTGGTGTCTCGACAGCGCGACCGGTACCGTGCGCTGGCAGCACGCCCTGCTCGATCAGGCGCGGGTTGGCGATCATGTATACGCTGCCGATGAATTGGCATGTGGCGGTTGGTATCAGTCGAAGCCGACGGCTGCCGAGGGCAAGGTCTTCATCGGCGGTCCCTCGCACTTTGTGTTCGCCCTTGATGCGCGCACTGGCGCTGAAGTCTGGCGGTTCGAGGTGGGCGGCGCGATTTCCGCTGCTCCGGCTTATGCCGACGGCAAAGTATTCTTCGGGCAACAAGGCGGTGAGGAAGATTTTTACTGCCTCGACGCCACGACAGGCAGCCTTTTATGGAAGCAGGCGGTTGGCTGGGTATGGTCGTCCGCCAATGTCGCTGATGGGCGCGTCTTCGTCCCCGGTGTGGACGGCTACGTCTCCGCTTTGGACGCGGACAGCGGACATATGATCTGGCGCTATCGGACGGGCAGCTCCACCGCGCCCGAACCTCCGGTCGATAACCAGCGCGTCTTTTTCGGCTCATGGGATCACTACGTCTATGCGCTTGATGCCGCCAGCGGTAAGCTGCTTTGGCAGTTCCATACGGGGGGAACACCTGATTCCGGCGCACCCATTGCCTTTGCCGACAAGCTGTATATTCCGATGGGGGGCAAGCGTTTGTGCTGCCTCGATGCGCGCACTGGACAGCTCTTATGGGATTATCGGCTGGCTGAAGGGGATATGAACGCCTCACCCGCGCTGTGGCGGGGACGGCTGTACATATCAACGGGACTGCGCCCCGGTGCGATTCCGATTGCTTCAAGCATTCAATGCCTTGACGCCGTGGCTGGCACCAAAATCTGGGAATTTGCGGGCGGCGGTGGGATCACGGGCCCGGCGGTGGCAGACGGAAACGTCTATTTTGCGTCCACATCCGATCCGTTTTTCACCTGTGTCGATGCCATTGGCAATGGCGACGGCACAACGAACGCCCTGTGGCGCTGCGACATAGGCGAGCGTGTCTACGAGTCTGTGCCAGCGCTCTACGCTGGGCGCGCCTTTATTCTGAGCGAAAGTGGTTATTTATTTGCGTTTGATTAGGCTTAGGTTTATCCAAGGACAAGCGCCATGCGTATTCTCTACATTGATGCCGACAGTCTGCGCCCTGACCATTTAGGCTGCTATGGTTATCAACGCGCGACCAGCCCACACATCGACGCCCTCGCGGCGGACGGCACACGCTTCACTGAGGTCTATGTCAGCGATTCGCCGTGCTTGCCCTCGCGCACCGCTCAATGGAGTGGACGCTTCGGGTATTTGAACGGCGTGGTGGGTCATGGCGGAACCGCTGCCCAACCGTTCATCGAAGGTTCGACGCGCGGCTTTCAGGATCAATTCGGGCGCACCAGTTGGATGGCGTGTCTACAGGCAACGGGTTTGCACACGGTCACCGTGAGTTCGTTTGGGGCGCGGCATTCCGCTTGGCACTGGTATGCGGGCTTTGACGAAATCTATAACACGGGCAAACGCGGCATGGAGACAGCCGACGACATCAACGGGATTGCGCTGGACTGGCTGCGGCGCAAGGGTGCAGACGATAACTGGTTTCTGCACGTCAACTACTGGGATCCGCACACGCCCTATCGCACGCCCGACGCCTATGGCAATCCGTTCGCGGCGGATCCGCTGCCCGCCCACTATACACAGGCGTTTCTCGACCGCTGCCTGAAGGGTTATGGGCCCCACAGCGCACTTGAGCCGAACCATCACGACAGTCTGGGCAGCTTACACCAATTTCCGCGTATGCCTGAGCAGATCGACTCTTTGACGGCGCTCAAGCAGTGGATCGATGGCTACGATGTCGGCGTGCGCTATATGGACGACCACATCGGACAAATCCTGCAAACACTGCGTGACTTGGGAGTCTACGATGATACGATGGTGATCCTCAGCGCCGATCACGGCGAAAACCTCGGTGAACTCAATGTCTGGGGCGATCACCAGACTGCCGATCAATTCACACACCATGTTCCGCTCATTGTGCGCTATCCCGCCTGCGCCAGCACAGCGCGCGTGGATACGGCGCTGCACTATCAGTTTGATTGGGCGGCGACGCTGATTGAACTGGCGGGCGGCAGCGTTCCAACGAATTGGAGCGGGGAGTCGTTTGCATCCGCTTGGCGCGAACAGTCGCAAGCGGGACGCGACTTGCTTGTCCTCAGCCAGAATGCTTGGTCATGTCAGCGCAGTGTGCGCTTTGGCGAGTATCTCTGCATCCGCACCCTGCATGACGGGCTGAAAGACCTTGAGCCGATCCTGCTGTTCAATCTTGCTGTCGATCCCTATGAGCAGCACAACCTAGCGGGGGAACAGCCCGAATTGGTCGCGCAGGCGTTGGCGTTGCTCAACTACTGGGAGGCTGAGATGAAGCTGGCGGCACCGGGCAATGTTGATCCGATGATGACAGTCTTGCGTGAGGGCGGACCCTTTCACACGCGCGGGCAGACGGAGGCGCTTGCCGTGCGCTTAGAGGCACTGGGTGCGCGTGAGCAAGCAGCTAGGCTGCGGCGGAAACACTTGTCGTAAAAAGTTGCTGTCCACCTAAACCGCTGCTCATTCGCGCTGGACGCACAAGCGTGGCTCACAAATGATCAACACTTTATTTTCAAACGCGAGTGACCATAACATGACTATGATTCAAGAACCTGCACGTCATACGCCCATTGTTCATGAAGTGGATATTTGCATTGTTGGGGGAAGTTGTACCGGGGTTTTTGCCGCGATTGCTGCGGCGCGCCTCGGTGCTAGTGTGGCTATCATCGAAAATATGGGCTTTTTTGGGGGTACAGCGACCGCCAGCAACGTGTGCGTTTGGCATACCTTGTTGAATACCACCTACGACCGTCAAATCATCGGTGGATTAACGCTCGAAATCATCAATCGGCTTAAACAGATTGACGCTGTGATCGACAAGGGACCTAATCCATACGCACAATACGTCTTTCTCTCAGCAGAAATGATGATTGAATTAGATCGTATGGTTATGGAAACGGGTAAGATTCGCCCATTCCTGCATACACGCTTCGTTGCCCCGGTGCTTCTTGATGAAGGACATCTGGATGCCATCATCATTGAAGATAAATCAGGCAGACGTGCCATCCGTGCCAAGCTGTTTTTAGATGCTACAGGTGATGCAGATTTAGTGCATCGCATGGGACTGCCTACACGCAAAGCTGAGCATTTACAACCACCGACCACAACTGCACTGATACAGGGTGTGCAAGGCTTGAGCGACAACGATTCAATGCCTTATATGCGCGAACATGTTTTTAACGCCGAAAAATACACCGACGCCTTACCCAAAGGGCATTTGTGGACGGCTCGTGTCCCCGGTGAAGATATGATTATGGTAGCGGGAACGCGCGTCCATGGTGCTGATTGTAGTGATGCCGATCAATTGACTCAGGCAGAACTTGAAGGCAGACGGCAAGTGCGTAGTATCATGAACATTATGCGCCAACAGGTGGGTGGTGAACATGTCAAACTACAGGGTGTCTCAGCACGTATTGGTGTCCGCGAGACACGTCATGCCATCTGTCTGCATCAATTGACTGATGATGAAGTCCTCGCTGGTACACAATTTGCTGATGCCATCATGAATGGCAGTTATTCCGTTGATGTTCACCTGCCTGATCAGGATGGCACTATCTTTCGTTTTTTGGATGGTACGGAAAAGATTGTCCTATCGACAGGAGAAAGGTTGTCGGGGCGTTGGCGTGAAGAAACCGCAACATCACCCACTTTTTATCAATTACCCTATCGCTCGCTGGTGCCTCAAGGGGCATACAATGTGTTGGTTGCCGGGCGTTGTGTGGATGCAGAACCCGGTGCTTTCGGTGCCATACGGGTGATGGTTAATGCCAATCAGATGGGGCAGGCAGCAGGCATAGCCTTGTGGTTGGCACTTGATAGTAATCAGAGTGTTGGTCAGATCAACATTGATGCTTTACGCACAACTTTAGAAGCACAAGAGGCGATTATCATTTAAGGGTTGCGGTACTGCCCACATAACCGTTGATACCTAACGTGAACAGGTAAGTTGTGCGTGTTGATGATACGCTCCCATAACCCGTGCGCGGTTTCAAGTCAGCGCGATGTATAGGCGAGAACAAGCGCGGCAAAACCATATTGCCGCGTCACTCCGAACTGCTCTTAGCCGCTGTCCACCTGCGTTGGTCAATGGTTGACCCATTGTGCTGCTGTTTCGCGCCATCCTCTAAGCACTTCTTCATGAGAAAAATACCGACACGCTGCGTTTGCGAGTAAACTTACATTGGTAAACCTCTACACCACTTTCATGATGGGCGCATCATCACAATTGATGCCAGATCGCCAAGGAGTAGCTCTATGACCTTCTTCCGCAAAGTCTTGACTGCCTTTCTCACCACTCTGTTGATCCTGACCGCTTTCGCCACCCCTGTTAGCGCCCAGACTGAACGGTTGCGTATGGGCATCACTGGTGATGAGTCCACCATCAACCCATATACGTATGTTACAGGCAACCCCCGGTTGGAATATGCTGCTGCTGCAATACGACACGCTATATCAACTGGATAGTAACGGCGTGCCTCAGCCGTGGCTGGGCGAAATCACCGCCATCAGCGCTGATGGGCTGAGCGTGACGGTGACGCTGCGCGCTGGTGTCACTTGGCACGATGGCGAACCTTTTACGGCTGAAGATGTTGTTTTCACCGTCGATTATTTCAAGCAGTTCACTCAATCCCGCTTTACACGCGCGCTGCGTCCAGTCGAAGCCGCGGCAGTGACAGGTGACAATGAAGTCACCTTTACGCTGACCGCGCGCACACCAGCGCTTGAGCTGGGCGTGTTTTCCGATGTGCCAGTGCTGCCCGAACACGTGTGGACAGGGGTTGATCCCACGGTTGAAGGCACACCCGACATTAGCTTGAACATCGGCACGGGTCCTTATCAACTGGTTGAGTATGTGGCGGAAGAGTTCTACCGTTTCACCGCGTTTCCTGATTATTGGGCAGGCACCCCTGCCGCCAACGAACTCGTATTTATCAGCTATGCCAACATCAGCGGGGCGTTGGCGGCGCTGCAATCCAATGAGGTCGATATGCTGGTTGGCTCAGTGCCACCGGAACAGGGCGATTTCCTCGCCCTATCATCCGACATCGCCATTACTCAGGGTCCTTTATTCACCAGCGAGATGATCAACTACGACATGACGCTGCCGCCGTTCGATCAACCCGCGGTGCGACAGGCGCTGGCGCTGGCAATGAACCGCCAAGACCTGATCGACACGATCTATCTGGGACAAGGCACGATCGGCAGCGCTGGCTGGCTGCATCCGCAGTCCGCCTATTTTAACAGCGCCATCACGTCCGATTATGACGCCGCCGCCGCCAATGCCCTGCTGGATGAAGCTGGCATCACCGACAGCGATGGCGACGGCGTGCGTGAGTTCGAAGGCGCGCCGCTGACCTATGATCTGCTTGTGCCGAGCAACAACGCGCTGCGCGTTCGGCTGGCTGAACTGGTGCGCGAGATGCTGGCGGCGATTGGCTTCAACATTAATGTGGCGGTGGTGGAGCAAGCCACATGGGAAGAAGCCGTGTGGCCCGGGTTCGATGTGCGCAATGGGCGCAGCTATGCGCTGTCGATGTGGGGCTGGTCTGCGCCCATCCAAGCGGATCCCTTCCGTATTGCCTCGCTGGTGCATTCTGATCCGGCGATTGGTTCGCTGAACCTGACAGGTTATGCCAACCCCACCATGGATGCCCTGCTGGATGAACTGCTGGTCACGACGGATACACCACGTCAGCAAGAATTGCTTAACGAGATTCAACAACTGATCGCCGACGAACTCCCCTTTGTCATGTTGTTGTATCCCGATGCGGTGTATGCTTATCGTCCCGCCGTGTATGACGGCTGGACATTCATGACCGGACAGGGCATTTTCCATAAGCTGTCGCTGCTTCCGGCGGACGCACAGCCTTAACGGATAGAAGCGTCGATGATCATCGAGCGTCGTGGGCGGCATCTGCTGCAATATGTCGGGATGCTGCTCATCATCCTCACGCTAAATTTCGCCCTCCCCCGCCTGATGCCCGGTAATCCGCTGGCGCTGCTGGCGGGGGTGGATGTTGGCTTGCTGACGCCGGAAGAACGCGACGAAATTCGCGCGCGCGCCGGTTTGGATCAGCCGCTCACGCAGCAGTATGTCACGTATGTGGGCGCTGTACTCACGGGCGACTTCGGTTATTCCTATCGGCAGAACCGCCCGATCAGCGCGATGATTCTCGAACGCCTGCCATTCACGCTGCTGCTGACGATCAGCGCGCTGGCGGTGTCAGCGCTGGCGGGCATTGTGTTGGGCGCAATCGCCGCGTGGAAGCGCGCCAGCCGCGTTGATCTGGGGTTGCTGAACGGCATGATCCTGCTGGATGCGCTGCCATCGTTCTGGTTGGGGATGATGTTCATTTCGATCTTTGCGGTGCGCTTGGGCTGGCTGCCATCGCAGGGGGCGCGCACCCCCGCCAGCAGCTACGAAGGTGTTGCGCTGATGTTTGATGTGCTGCGTCATGCCCTGCTGCCGATCATCACGCTGTCACTGCTCAGCACGCCGCGCGTTTTCCTCACCATGCGCGCTGCCATGTGCAGCGTGTTGGGCGCGGATTTCATTCGCACAGCGCAGGCGAAAGGCATGAGTCAGCGGCACATTCTGCTGCGCCACATGATCCCGAATGCGCTGGTTCCGGTGGTCACGGTGCTGGCGCTGCGCTTTGGCTATGCCTTTGGCGGCACGGTGGTGATCGAAACTGTGTTTTCGTATCCCGGCTTGGGACGGCTGATCTTTGAAGCCGTCAGCGGACGCGATTATCCGGTGATGCAGGCGACATTCTTATTGTTCACGGCGGCGGTGCTGTTTTCCAACCTGCTGGCGGACTGGCTGTACCCGCGCCTTGATCCGCGCGCGCGGGCGGAATAGCGATTTACACCATTGATGATAAACAAGGACAAACCATCATGACACGGGTTTTAATGTTGGCAAGTTTTGGCTTAGAAATCGTTGAATGCGGCGGCACGCTGGCGCGCCATGTGCAGGCGGGCGATGAAGTGTTCGCAGCCGTGCTGCTCAGCCGCCCCGACAGCCGCGCACAGGTGACGGAAGCGGCTAAAATTCTGGGCATTGAACACGTGGAGTTTTTGCACTTTCCCTACGGTGAATGGACGGTGGACATCGGGTGGAAAGAGAAGATCGTTGAGTTGGTGCGCCGCATTCGCCCCGACATCGTGATTACGCAAGACCCCCACCACGCGCAGCATGATCTCGACCCCGACCGCCGCCTCATCGCGCTGTTGTATACGGAAGCCTTCGCGCTGGCGGGGCGTGTCTGGCGCAATGAGGAATGCGGCGGTCATGCTCCTCATCTGGTGGGCGCGATCTATTACATGACGCCGGAACATCCCAACTGCGTGATCGAGATCAGCGAGACATTTGAACTCAAACAACGCGCGCTGGCAGTGCTTAGTTTTCAAATGGGCTTCAGCGCCGAAATGATCGAGCGGCGTGTGTCGCCCGAAACACTGCGCTATGTCGTGCCAGATTACGACGCGCTGCACGAAGATAAAGAAGCGCTCGGCTTAGCGCTGCACCGTCAGTTTGATATGGCGCTGGCGCTGATACATGGGTTGGCGGGACATTCCGGCGCGGTGATGGCAGAAGCCTATCGCCGTGAAGGGGTGTTTGTGCTAGACGGACTGCTCAAATAGGCGATGGCGACAATCACCGACAGCCCGCGCGCTCTACTGCGGATCAGGCGGCAATCCGGTCATCCGGGCGGGCGCGCCCGCTTTGACGCGACCACCATCAGCGGCGTGATCGGCTTAAGCCTGATCACGCTGCTGGTGATCACGGCGGTACTCGCGCCGTACATCAGCCCGTATGACCCGACCGAGCGCGTCGGGCGTCCGTTTTCACCGCCCAGCAGCGCACATGCGCTAGGCACGAACGACATCGGGCAGGACATCCTCAGCGAGTTGATCTACGGCGCGCGCGTTTCGCTGTTCGTCGGGTTGATGGCGGGTCTGATCACGATTGTGATTGGCGTTTCGGTCGGTTTGCTGGCGGGCTATTTTTCGCATCTCGGCGGGCTGCTGATGCGGCTGACCGATATCGTTCTGGTGCTGCCCTTCCTACCGCTGCTGGTGATTCTGGCGGCATATTTAGGGCGCAGCCTGATCATCACCGTGCTGATCATCGGGCTGTTGATCTGGGCAAGCACTGCCCGTCTGATCCGCGCGCAGGTGTTGGTCATCGCCAATCAAGACTTCGTCACAGCGGCGCGCAGTCTCGGCGCAAGGCATGGGCATATCATCGTGCATCATGTGCTGCCGCATGTGCTGCTGCTGGCGATCACCGAGTTTGTTCAGGTGACAGGACAGGCTATCCTGCTGGAAGCCTCATTGAGCTTTCTTGGTTTGGGTGATCCGCTGCAAAAAAGCTGGGGAAGTGTGCTGTATTGGGCGCAGGTGCGCGGCGCGTTCCTATCACCCGCGTGGGCATGGTGGGTGCTGCCGCCCGGTTTACTGATCGGCATGGCGACGCTCGGTTTTGCGCTCGTGGGGTTTGCCCTTGAGCAGCACGTGAACCCGCGTTTGCGCCGCCAGTAATCGCAGTTAGGCTAGGGCAAAGGTAGAGTGAAGGCGGCGCTGGCGTGTTTACAGCGCGTGATACAGGCTGTACATCTGTGCGTACTGCCCGTTACGCTCCAGTAGTTCGGCATGAGTACCCTGCTCAATCAGCCTTCCGTCGTCCAAGACCAGTACACGGTCTGCCATCCGCAGCGTGGAAAAACGATGCGAGATCAGAATCGTCGTCATGTTCTGGCGGCCTTGGCGTAACCAACTGAACAATGCGCCTTCCGACTTCGCGTCCATACTGGCGGTCGGCTCATCAAGAATGAGCATCGCAGCCGATTTAGCCAGCGTGCGCAGCAGCGCCAGCTTTTGCCATTGTCCGACTGACAGGTTGAAGTGATGGAATGCCAACCCGACCTTTGTGTCATAGGCTTGCGGAAATTGCTGGATCATCTCGTCGATGCCAACTTCGACCGCTAGAGCGCGCACATCGTCGGGCGCGTTCAAGAGGCGCTGCCAATCGCCAAACGCGATATTTTCGTGGATCGTCCCTTCATACAGGTTGTAGTTTTGCAGCATGAAAGCGACCTGCCGATGATAGGCTGCGACCGGAATGCTTTGCAGATCGATGCCGTCGATCTCGATGCTGCCTGCTGTGGGCGAGTAAAGGCGCGACAGCAGCTTCACCAGCGTCGATTTACCAGCGCCGTTCGCGCCCATCACGGCGACGATCTCGCCCGGTTGCACGGTGAATGAAACCTCTTTCAGCGCGGGCGTGGGCGCGTTTGGATAATGGAACGACACGTTGTGGAACGCGATTTCCCCACGCAGCGGCGCGAACGTCGGGTCTGCTGGCGCTGTTATGGGTTGCAGCGCGAAATACTCCATGAGGTTGGAGGTGTAGAGGGTTTCCTGATAGGCGCGGGCGAAAGTATTGCTCAACGACTGCAAACGTCCGCGCAGTTGCAAGACAATTTGCCCATACACCACCATATCGCCCACCGTGATCGCCTGCTCAATGGTGCGCGTGACCACGCGGGCGAACGTGACGAAAAACGCGCTGAGAAACGCCCCCACAAACAGCAGATCAAGCTGCGTCTTGCGATTATCCAGCTTTTGCAAGGCGTCTAGAATCGTGCTGATCAGCGCGCGATACTGATCGATGAGCCACGGCGCTAAGTTGAGCAGGCGAACTTCGGGTACGTTCGTGTAATTCAGCAGTTTGTAGGAAAAATAACCAGTCCAGCGATACATCGTCGTTCGATCATAATCTTCCCGAAAGCGCCGCCGCGCATACAGCCCATCATACAAGGCGTAGATGGCGATCAGGGGCAGGACGATCACCAAAATCAGCGGGTCGATCTGCACGAGAATGAAGATTAAGCCCGCGACTTCGAGAACGCCCGTCACGAACAGAATAAGGCTGTCTACAAAGTTGGCGATGTGTTCGCCCATGTTATCTTGGACACGCTGAAACGTATCCTGATAGCGTGGGTTCTCAAAGATGTCGAGTTCCAGCGTCGTCGAATGCTGCAAAATATCCAGCGTGATCGACTCGTGTAATGTTTTACGCATCCGCTGGGCGACGTAAATGCGTCCCGACGTAAGCACCTGCGTGAGGAAGGCGACCGCGACCGACAGCGACAACCACACGAGCGCGTCCGACCCGGCATTGAAATCGACAACTGTGTTGATCAACTGGCGCGTAGTCAGCACTTGGATGCTGGGTAGCGCCGCCAGAGCAAGCGCCAATACGATGCTCAAGGTCAGCCAGCGAGGGGCGTGCTGGCGCACGTATGCCAGTGTCCAGCGGGCTTGCTTGGCGTGAACGGCGAAACTCCCTCGCAGTTTGCCCATCACGCGGATCGTCTCCGCAGCGT
>JBGSRB010000359.1:0-15337 GCA_041737735.1 Anaerolineae bacterium
CTTTTTCCCCGCCGCCGCGCCTAAGCCAGCCCTGCATCTGCAAGGCACGACCGGCACCGGGAAATCCGAGATCGCCTCGCTGCTGTGCAGTTTCTACGGGCAGTTCAGCCGCGATACACCGCCCGCGCAGTGGGGCGATACCGTCAACACCGTCGAAGTCTTAGGCTAGGCGCTGGCGGATGCGCTCTTCTGGGTCGATGACTGGAAACCGTGCTACTCCGACGAAAAGACCTTCACCCGCTTTCTACACGCTTACTCGCGCGGGATGGGGCGGGGCAGGCTGACCAAAGACGCGAAGGTGCGGCAGGATCGTCCCTGCCGTGGGTTGCTGCTCTCGACGGGTGAAACGACCATTGAAGGCGAAGCCTCGATTCTGGCGCGGATGCTCGTCCTCGAAATTCCGCCGTGGGAGCAGCGCGATCCGGGTGGGGCGAAGCTGGCGCAGGCGGAACTTGTCCGCTCAATGCTGCCGGGTTTCACCGCGCACTTCGCCCGCTGGATCGCCGCACAGGTCGAAGCAGGCACGCTGCACAATCATCTGGCCCACGAGTATGAATTGAGCGTCAAGGGCTACCGCGACAAGCTGACCGCGCAACTTGGCAGGCAGGCGAACACCGGGCGCGTGATCGGCAACTGGGCGACACTCCTCACCGTGTACCGCCTGCTGCGCCAGTTCTTGCGGGAACGCGAGGCGGACGACGCGCTGCCCGTGTGGCGGGATAGCATCGTGCAGACGGCGCGAGCGGTGCAGGAGGAACGCGCAGGTCAGGTCTTCATTGACACGCTCGGTCAGTTGCTCGCCAGCGGCGATGTGCGGCTCGTCGATCTCGACAGCGATGACGAAGTGCGCCCCGGCGCGCCGATCATCGGCTATCAGGATCGGCGCTGCATCTACCTGCTGCCGGAAATCTCACTGCGGGAGGTCAAGCCGACGCAGTCGCTCAACTTCACGACCAAATCGATTGGCGACCAACTGCGCGAGGATGGCTGGTTGCTCCCGAACACGACCGATGGGCGGCTGACTATCCAGAAGCGCTTACGCGGGAACAGGGTGTGGGTCTGGTGTCTCAAACGTGAAATGCTGGGTGATGACACCGATGACAGCGGTGACATTGAAACGCAAGCAACCAGTAAATCCGCTGTTCAAGCCTGATTCTTGATCTGATGACAGTGGTGACACTGATGACATTCCTCCATTTGCGGGGGTGTCATCGCTGTCACCACGTCACCACATGTGCAAAGGCATTTCGCCACGATTCGGAAAAATAACCCCACCCCAAAAGCTTGAACAGCTTGATGCTGGGCAACCGATGACAGCGGTGACAGATGCAGTTCAAAACTGACTTTGGTCTGGTTCTGATTTAGAGCGGCTTTGGCGACCTAATGGGTATACTTGGCAAAATCCTCAATAAAATCCTCAATAAGGTGGAGTGTTAAAGGGTCTCAAGCGACTGGGGTTCAGAGAGCTTGCAAAGCTGGATTTCTCCTAATGCGATAGTAAAACATTATGCAGCCGAAGATTTTAGCCCCGCTTGCGGATGGATAGCAAAGGCATAATTTGTACAGTCTTGCTTGAGCGTTGCCCATAAGCTTGCCAACGGAGCGCTATCGAGACAATTGCCTCTATGGTTGCCGACGATTCACGCGCGAAAGGTTTATCTGGTCAGTACCCGTTCTCACGCTGATAGCCCCGAACCATTTAGTGCTGTGACGTTTTTAGAGGAATCCTGCACGCTTACTAGCGCGATACTGCCTGCATCTTCCGCCCGCTAAGCTTGTTCCGCCGCAGAATCAAAAGTTACGCTCAGGCTTTGAGCGCCTTCAACGCACTGATGACGCGATCTTGCTGTCTTTCAGTCAACCCCACCGAACACGGGATCGACAAGCATGATTGATTAAGCGCTTCGGCTGTTTTGCCGCCGACCGCAAATTGTTGATCATGCAGCGCCTGACTCTGATGCAAGGGTTGCCACAGCGGTCGCGTCATGATCTTGTGTTCGGCAAGCAGCGCATGTACTCTGTGTCTGTCCATGCCAAAAACAGGCGCATCAACGCGGATCGTATACAACCAGAAGACGCTTTCCGCCCGTTCCGATTGGCGCATCGGCTCAATTCCCGCCACCGCTGCGAGTTCGCGTTCATAGACAGCGGCAATCGCGCGCTTTTTGGCGATATAGTGGTCAATCTGTTCCATCTGAGCGCAACCCATCGCCGCTTGGATGTTGGTCAGGCGGTAGTTATATCCGACCTCGTTGTGGATATACTCGACCGGATCATCTTTTGCCTGTGTGGTCAGGTAACGCGCGCGGGTTGCTAACGCCTCATCGTTGGTGACGAGCATCCCGCCGCTGCCCGTCGTGATCAGCTTGTTACCGTTGAAGCTGAAACATGCCATCTGCCCAAAACTGCCGAGCGGTTGACCCTCGTAAGTCGCGCCCAGTCCTTCGGTCGCGTCTTCGATGACGATCAAGCCATAGTCGTTAGCCAGCGCGCATACCGCCTTGATGTCGACCGGATGACCGAGGACATGCACGGGCATAATCGCGCGCACAGTCCGTCCGGTATGCTTGTTGATGACACCGCCGTGAGCCGTTCGCGCACAGTCTTCCGTCAGAAACTTGCGCAAAAGCGCGACATCCATCTGCCAATAATCAGCTTCCGCGTCGATCAAAACCGGATATGCGCCCGTGTAGCGAATAGCATTCGCCGGCGCAATAAACGAGAGCGACGAGGTGATCACTTCGTCACCCGGCTGAACACCCGCCACCAGCAGCGCTGTATGCAACGCGGCGGTGCCATTGACCGTTGCCACCGCCTGACTGACACCGACATACTGCGCCAACACATCCTCAAAGCGGGTTACATAACTCCCCACCGAAGACACCCAATTCGTATCCAGACATTCCTTGATGTATGCCCATTCATTCCCGCGTATTTCTGGCACACACAAGGGAATAAATTCCGCATCTTCCGGGATCGCGCCCGGCTCAAACTGTGTACTCATCGACTCGATACCTCGCCAGATGATCTTTGATCCATGCAATGGTCGCGCTTAACCCGTCGTTCAGCGAGATGGCGGGCTGCCAGCCGAGCAATTGCTTCGCGTAAGTGATGTTGGCAAGCAAGCGATCCACCTCACTGTTTTTGGGGCGAATGCGCTGCTCGTCGGTCTTAATCGTGATCGGTTTGCCGATCAAAGCGATAATACGCTCTGCCAGATCACCGATGCTGATCTCTTCCCCATAACCAATATTGACCACCTGTCCAACGGCGGCAGGGGTCGATGCAGCGGCAATAAACCCATCCACCGTATTGCCCACATAATTGAGATCGCGCAGCGGGTGCAGACTGCCAAGCTTGATCTGATCGCGGGTGAGACACTGCGTGATGATGCTTGGAATGACCGCCCGTGCCGATTGACGCGGTCCGAAAGTGTTAAACGGGCGCACCGTGACCACAGGCACATCAAACGAGCGATAATACGCCTCAGCCATCTTATCCGCCCCGATCTTGCTGGCTGAATAGGGGGACTGACCTTGCAAGGGATGTTTCTCATCGATAGGTGCGTAGAGAGCCGTGCCGTAAGCCTCACTCGTCGAGGTGTGGATCACTCGTTCCGGGTGCAGCTCGCGCGCTGCCTGCATCACGTTCAACGTACCGTTGATGTTCGTCTCGACGTAGGAAGTAGGGGCGCGATACGAGTACGGAATCGCGATCAGGGCGGCGAGGTGAAAGACAATGGCGCGATCTTCCAGCGCCTGCCGAACACTATCCCGATCACGGATGTCGCCGGCAACCACGTCGATCGCATCCCGATGCACGGACGAATCCAACCAACCGCGCGTTCCCAACGCATTATAGTGAACCAACACCCGCACATCGGCGCCGAGTTCGACCAGTCGCTCGGTCAGGTGGCTGCCAATGAAGCCGCCCGCCCCGGTCACCACTACTTTTTTACGCATCCAGTTCAAGCATGATCTCCATTCAGATTGTTTGCGCGCAGAACGCGCGCAGGGTTGCCAACCACGACAACATGATCCGGCACATCTTGCACAACGACCGCCCCCGCGCCAATGATGACCTGCCGCCCAATGTGGATGCCCTGACGCACCACAGCACCTGTGCCAATGTGGGTGAATGCGCCCACGATCACACCGCCGCTTAACGTCACCGATGGCGCAATAAACACATGATCAGCCAGTTGACAATCGTGTTCGATCACCGACGCGGTATTGATCACCACATTGTCCGCCAATACGGCGTCCGGTTGGAGAATAGCGCCCGCCATGATGCTGACGCCATCACCAAGCTGAACTGACTTGGCGATTGTTGCCGTTGGATGCACGAGGGTCAATACCTCGAGTCCAGCGTCCTTGATGCTGTGATAGAGGCGGGCGCGTGGTCGGTTATCACCAACACTGCCGATCCCGACAAAAGCGTGCGCCACGCCAGCGTCGCGTAAAGAGGCGAGTTGTTCATCGCCGCCGATAATCGGGTAACGAGCGAATTCGTGACCCCAACGCGCCGGATCACGCTCCAGAAACCCGACGATCTCAAAGTCGTGCAATTGTTCGATTAGATCAACCAGCACTTTGGCATGTCCGCCAGCGCCCAGCCCAATGACTCGTTTCAAGCTCAGGCTTCCCACTTCACAATATCACGCAGGGCTTGTTCATACTGCGCGTGTTGTCCAATATCCAGCCAGTATTCACGGATGGGAAAGCCGACCACATTTTTGCCAGCGTCGATCAGGCGTTGAATCAAGTCGGGCATTTCCACATACTCGCCTTTGTTCAAATACTGGCTCACAGACGGTGCCAGCATATAAATTCCCGCATTTACGAAAAAGCGCAGCGCAGGCTTTTCGGTCATGCCGGAAACTTTGATGCCGTCCATATCGATGACGCCATACGGCACTTGAAGCGTGTAATCGCGCAGCCCCACGGTGATGTCACTTTGATTGGAGCGGTGATAATCAAACAGCGCGCGGAAATCAATCTGCGTCAGAATATCTCCATTAATGACCAGATGATCGCGTTCCCACCGATCGATATAGCTCAGCGCTCCCGCCGTGCCGGATAATTTTTCCTCATCAATGTACGACACGGATACGCCAAACTTGCGCCCATCGCCAATATGCTGATGAATCTTGTCCTTCAAATAGTAGGTGGTGAGGATGACATCGGTCATGCCCGCGTTCCGGATGTTGCGGATGATCCACTCTAAAATTGGGCGATCACCGATGGGCAGCAGCGGCTTGGGTAAATCTTCCGTCAACGGGCGCAAGCGGGTGCCGATTCCGCCTGCCATCACAACGGCGGTCACGGGCAGTGTTTCGGCGTCTGTCAAGTCCTCAATCGTGACTAAGCGCACGACCTGATTCGCTTGATTCACAAGTGGAATCTGCCGCACAAAGCCTGTTCGCATCAGCGCCAAAAGCTCATCGTCACTGGCGGATTCAGGAGCGGTCAGCGGCGTTTGATAAACTTCAGTTTTGTATTTGGGCAAAGCCATCACCGGCGCATCCATCTGCTCACCGGCAAGAATCGCCCGCCGAATATCGCCATCCGTGACCGTGCCGATGAGTTTCCGATCCTGATCGGTGATCAGCACAATCCCCTTATTATGCGCGTCAAGCTTGGTGATGGCGTCATTGAGCGTTGCCGTCGGCGCAATGATCACGGCTTCCAGAGAGTCGGTCACCCGGATGCTTGCCTTTCGCTAAATTCAAAGCCCGTTTCAAGTTTAGCATAATCCCAATTGTGACCTGCAATCGTTGGCATCACAGACCCTGACTGGATAAGTATGCTGCGATGCGTTCAGTCGGGCGATCCGCCCACACTTCTTCAGGGGACAGTTGGGGGAAGCCGCTGGTTCCGGCTTCAATGTAAGCCGCCAATTCATCCACATGGGTGAATGCCTGTCCGATTTCGGGCGGCATTTCGTCATTCGCAAGGACAAAAATCCGCCGATTCGGAAATGCGAGTGCCTCAAACAGCACGGTCGAGTTATACCCGACGATCATACCTGCTCGCGCAATGATCGTGTGAACATTGGCAAGACCGACAATTTCCAGATTGGCAATGCCTGCCAACGGTTTGAGCTTTTCCGTGAAATTGACTTCCATGGGATGCAGTTTGTAAATGATGTGATAATCAGGCAGCCTGCGCGCCAGCGCAGCGGCAAGCAGCACCAAGCGATCCGTGATCGTCCACTGCGATATAAACAGGATGCTGCGCGTGTTCATGCAGTCAGTGGCAGCCAGTTGATCGAGCTGCGCCATTAAATGAGGAAAGCCGACGACGATTTTTTGGGCAGGGAGTTGGGCTTGCTCTCCCCAATAAGTGCCAAACGTAAGCAGATGATCGGGCAGATACACACGCGCCGGATGCGAGGTTTCATTCAATACTGACTGCGGCAACGTATACGCGATATGATCCTGGTTGATGATCCCGTGTTGGGCTTCAACGACGGTATAATCTGCTTCGTGCAGCACCTGCGTGATCGCCGCTTTAGCTGCCATGTAAGCGGCAACCGCCACAAATGCGGTTCGGTTGTTCAGGTGGGGCAGCAGCCGACGCTCCAACAGCGGTTTGAGGAACTTGTAGCGGACGAGGTGGTTGACGATCATGCTGGCAAAACGCGCTGCCGAGTCCGGCACAGCAAATTGCTCGGCGACGTTATGGCTAAACTCGCTGATCGTCCGTTGATCGGCGCTGGATAAACGCAAGCGCATACCCGCCAGCCGCTCCATGATCTTGAAGGTGTCATGCAGTAGCATTTCGCGCTGCGGATGCCGCCAATTGCTGCGATCGAAGCGCCCAAAAAGGCTGGATTCAAGTATAAGCGGGCGCGGCAGACCTTTGTAGAATTCAGGGTAAATGCGGTCTTCCGTCCAATGCACGAACAGCCCGCTATAGGGAGCTTTGCGCTTCAGTGGGCTGCCCAAAAAGGCGAGTGTTCGGGCGTGCATCGCCCACAAGTTTGGCTTGATCACTTGCAACGGGTGCGGCTTGATCCGCGTGACGGTTTCGTGGCGGGTGTTGATCGTCACCATCACATCTTCGCGCAGCGCGGGCCACAGCCAGACACCGTCGAGGGCAGCATCCCACACATGCAGGCGTTCTTCTAACTCGATAAAGTCAGCCGTTGTGGAGATGGGTGCGGAGGGTGGCTTCATACTGATCCCAAGTGTTCTGTGGCACAATGGCATTATAACGGACATTCAATAGGGAACACTATATGCGTGTTTTGGCTATCTCTGTGCATCCCGACGACGAGACACTCGGCTGCGGTGGCACGCTGCTTAAGCATGGCGCGCAGGGCGATGAACTTCACTGGTTGATCGTCACGCAGGGGTTTGAACCCAACTGGTCTGCCGAGATTTTAGCGACGAAAGCCGCCGAAGTGGAGCAAGTGGCAGCCGCGTATAACATGGCATCGTATACCAAGCTAGGATTGCCCACCACCAAACTGGATCATCTGCCCCAGTCGCAACTGATTGACGCGCTGCGCACCCCAATCGCGAAAATTCAACCTGAAGTCATTTATCTGATCCACGCTGGCGATGTTCACACCGATCATCTCGCGACCTACACGGCAACCCTATCGGTCGTCAAGTCGTTCTATATGCGTCAATTGGGTGTGCGGCGTGTGTTGAGCTACGAGACGCTTTCTTCGACCGAAGCCGCCCCGCCGCAACATTTTCGCGCCTTTGTGCCGACAACTTACAATGACATCACCCCGTACTTAGGGCGCAAACAGGCAATCATGAGCTTATATGCGTCGGAAGCCCAACCCGAATTCGCGCCGCGTGGCAACAGCGCCATCGAAGGCTTGGCGCGCTATCGTGGTGCGACCATTAACGTGCAATATGCCGAAGCGTTTATGCTGATCCGTGAGGTGATGGCGTAATTTACATGGCACAACTTGCGCTCCGCATTCAGACTGCGATCGCCAAATACCGCCCATTTCTGAGTAATCGGGTGTTTCATGCCACCCTCTGGTATGTGGTTGGGGTGGCGGTCGAAAAAGGGATTTACGTGCTGGGCGTGACGCTGTTCACGCGGCTGCTATCGCCCGAGCAGTACGGCACGATCTCGCTGTTTACCACGTGGACGAGCCTATTTGTGATCGTCTTCTCTTTCAACATCTATCCAGCGTTGCGGCGTTTCTACCATGAGCAAGACGAGTCGATCTATAAAGACTATGTCTCATCAGCGCTGATGTTCGGGCTGTGTGTTTTTGTGGTCGTCATTGGGGTGCTGCTGCTGCTGCCGACCCCGTGGTTTGAGACGATCTTTAGTCTCCAGAAACCTTTCATCGTGCTGGCGATGGTCGCCGTGCTGTTGGAATATCCCATGCAAATCCTGCGCGCCGTGTGGTGGGAGTCCTACAGCTTCAAATCCAGCGTGATCTATACGACCGCCTTGGCGGCACTCAACACCGTCTTATCGGTGGTGTTCATCCTGCTGATCCCTCACTTGTTTGCCGACGCGCTAGACACTGAATATGGTCGCGTTGGGGGCATCATCGCTGCCAATGTCGTTCTGCTGCTCTTCCTTGTGCCAAATCGCAAGCGCATCGGTGCCTTGCACATCAACTGGAAATATGTCCAGATGATGCTCATTTTCGCTTTGCCGATGCTGCCGGGCGCAATTTCTAACATTGTCCTCTCACAGTCTGATCGCATTATCATTGATGCTCAGGTTGGACGCTTTGCCACCGGACTCTACAGTTACGGCTATCAAATCGGTCAGATTTTTTACATGGTGATGTTTGCCACCAACAAAGCGTGGAGTCCATGGTTTATGCAAAAGCTGAACCAGATGAATTATGGTCTGGTCACGCGCCGCAATCGTCAGTACCTCATCATGATGGCTGCCTTCACGGGGGTTGCGATCATCGTCTCGCCCGTGTTGGTGCTGATTCTCGCCCCATCGGAATATCATCAGGCGATCCACATCAGCCCGATTGTCGTGGCAAGTACCTACTTCCTTTTTCTGTATACCCAGCTCTCAACCTATCTCATGTATGCGAAAAAGACGTGGGCAATTTCACTGGCTATGGTTGTAGCTGGCAGCACAAATATTGTGCTAAACTTGATTTTCGTGCCGCAATTTGGTTATGTCGCCGCCGCATGGACAACCTTGTTTGCCTACGGTTGCCTTGCTCTGGTGTCTTGGCGCATGGCGCGCCCTAATTTTCCAGCCAGCTATCAACTTTTCGGGTCGAGATTGATGCTGGGCTTGGGCGTGGCATTGTGTGGCGTGGCAGCAGTGGTATCTTCGTTAGTAGTATAGAAGTGGGCGGCAAACTCGGTTGTTGCACGTCCTCATTCCATGCAAATGCTAGCTTGCAGGCAAACCCTAGTCCACTTGAGTTAGCACACCGACGCCCGTTATCTGAAATCCTGAGGCTGTGAAATTATCCTATGCAATCGAAATTCGACTATGTACTCATAAGCAGCAGTCCGTTGATGTTGGTCGAAGCCCTGAGGCTGCACAGGTTAGGGCATTCCGTCGCCATTATTGATGAACGCCCGACGCTTGGCGGCGCATGGTACACCAAAGACTTGGATGAGTGGGGCAATGTCGAAGTCGGCTGTCATTACATCGCCAACAACACAGAGACTTACACCTTTCTGGAAGATGTGCTTGATCTCGAACTTGAGGATATGCAACCACAGCCGTTTATCTGGATGAAGGGCATCGAAGTTTCGCATAAGGGTTTCCAGAATTTGCCCAATAATTACCTGCGTATTCGTTCCGCTTTGCGTGAGCGCACCTATACGCGCTTGAGCAAGGAACTGATCACGCTTGGGTTGACGCTGGCTGATGGCTTGCGGCGTGAAGTGTTGAATCGCCAGAAATATCGTTATCCGGTTGCGGGTTGTGGGGTGATCTTGCAACGGTTGGCGGCGCTGGTTGCCGAACACAAAATTCCTGTCTTTCTCGAAACTGAAGTCAACAAGATTGAGATCAACGCCGACAAAAGCGGCGGCATCTGCGAAACGAATCACGATCCCATTCATTTTCGCCACCTTGTGATTAATTCCAGCACGAAGCTGCCTGATCTACGCTTGGGCGATCAACCGATCGATGTCGCCCAAAATCTGCGGATCGTCCAGCACATGACCGTCCATGTAGCCGGAAACAAGCTGCGTCCGTTTACTTATGTGGGCATGTACGGCGGTGGAATTGTGAATCGCGTGAGTGATGTTGGTATGTATGCGCCCAACGCTGAGTCCATGCACACACGTAACCACCTGCTGCTGAGCGTGCGTGTGAGCAGCAAGAGCCTTCAGCTCAGCGATGCGGATCGCGCGCAGGCGATTGTCGATCGGCTGATCTCCGCCGGCTTCATCACGCAAAATAGCCAACTGCTGAATTACTACATCGATCAGTTTGACTATACCGATACTGACGATGATCGGCTGAAACAGCTTGAGCAGCAACTTGAGCCAGCGCTCGTGATCCGGCATAGTCGTGAGTTTGGCGACAGTCTCAAAGCGTACACCAGCACGTATACGCGCGCGACCATTGGTGCATCAGCCTAAGTGGGGCGCTGCCGCCGTTGCAACATGAACTCGACCAGTTCGAGATCAAACGGCGTGTTGATATCGACTGAATTTTCCCGCACCATAATCGATGGATACGTTTTCGCCGACTGAGCAGCGTGATTAAGCAGCGTATTGACCCGAATCATGTAGACGGCACCATTTAAGGCATACGCATCGGGCAAGTCCTGACGTCGCACCACATCGGGCGCATCGTTCACGAACGGTTGTAACCTGTGCTGTTCATCAATGCGGCGCACCCAATAAGGATGTTCGACCGCAGGCGTGACACTCACCACAATATCGGCGTCGTAAGTTCGGGCAACTTCGACCGTGTTCACAATGTCTTGAGGCAAACGCAGTGGGGCAGTCACGGGCAATTCCAACAAATAATCGGCTGTGTACTGTTCTTCATCGCGCAGCCAGCGCGCGCAGTGAACCAGCACATCCATGCCGTTTGCCGTGTCGCTTGCCAGTTCTGCCGGACGCACAAACGGAGTCTCGGCACCATAATCGCGGGCAATCGCGGCGATCTCAGCATCTTCGGTCGATACGATCACCCGGTCGATCAGATCGATTTGCAGCGCTTGTTCAATCGTCCATGCAATCAGCGGTTTACCCAGCAGCGGCGCAATATTTTTGCGGGGGATGCCACGCGATCCACCGCGCGCGGGGATCAAGGCGAAAATTTTCATAGCGGTTCTCAATTCAGATGATGCACACAGGCGCGATCCGACGAGTATAATTATAGGCGTGATTGCCCACAGCGGACAAAGGTTAATGCTATGCCGCAAGCTGAGTCTACGCTCACCCCGACCCTGAAGGTCGGTGATCGCACAATTGGTAAGCCTCATGCAGCGTTCGTGATTGCCGAGGCAGGCGTCAATCATAATGGTGCTATCGATCTCGCCCATAAGCTGATCGATATGGCTGCCAGCGCGGGAGTCGATGCGATCAAATTCCAGACCTTTGACCCGAAATTGCTGGCGACTCCGCAAGCGATGCGCGCTGCCTATCAGGTCGAAAATCTGGGCGAAGCGGGTTCGCAGCTTAACATGCTCGAAAAGCTCACACTGCCGCTTGACGCCTACAGCAGCCTGAAACAACACGCCGAAGATGCCGGACTGGTGTTTCTATCGACGCCCTTTGATACCGATAGCGCGGCATTTCTGCATGAATTGGGTGTGCCAGCCTTCAAAGTATCATCGGGCGATTTGACCAATCTGCCGTTTCTGCAACATCTGGCGCGTTATCAGCTTCCGCTGCTCATCTCGACGGGTATGGCGACCATGGCTGAGGTCGCCGCGACGGTTGAACGGCTGCAAGCCAGCAATCAAGCGCCGTTAGCGTTGCTTCACTGTGTATCACAGTATCCATCTGCTCCTGAGGATAGCAATCTGCTGGCGATGGTGCGGATGCGTGAACAGTTTCGCGTGCCGACGGGCTGGTCTGATCACACGATGGGGCATGATGTAACGGTGGCGGCGGTCGCGCTCGGGGCGGAGATCATCGAGAAGCATATCACCTTGGATCGTCAACTGCCGGGTCCCGATCATCGGGCTTCGCTTGAACCAGCGGAATTACAGGCGATGATGCGCGCTATTCGCGCTGTCGAATCGGCATTGGGCGACGGTGTGAAAAAGCCAGTTAGCACGGAGCTACCCGTTGCCGAGCTTGGACGGCGCAGCTTATATTGGCGTGTTAACTTACCGAGCGGCACAGTGGTTGACGCAAGCCATTTTATCAGTCTGCGTCCGGCAACGGGCATCTCGCCGATGGAACAGGACGCGCTCATCGGCAGAACGCTTAGTCGGGATGTCGCTCATTATGACTTTGTGCGCCCCACAGATTTCCGCCCATCATGACCATTGTCAGCATCCACCAACCGCAATTTATCCCGTGGTGTCCCTACTTTGATAAGATCGCGCGCAGCGATGTGTTTGTGTTTCTGGATCATGTGCAGTATCAAAAGAATGGCTTGCAGAACCGCAATCAGATCAAGACCAAACAAGGCGCACACTGGCTGACCGTACCCGTTCACGCGACGCTGGAACACACGATCCGCCAAACGGAAATTGCTGGCGATAAATGGGTGAAAAAACATCTCAGCACGCTTCAGATGAATTATGCGCGCGCTGCCCATTTTCACTTGGTGGAAGGCTTCAGCACCATCTTACAGCAGGGGTGGCAGCATCTCGCTGATCTCGATATTGCGGTCACCGAGTGGATGATGACCCAACTCGACATCCAGACGCCCGTGCTGCGTGCGTCTGCCTTACGCGCGACGGGCAGCGGTGAAGAATTAGTGATCAACATCTGCCGCGAATTGGGGGCGACCGTTTACCTATCGGGGCAGGGTGCCAGTGCTTATCAGGAAGCAAGTGCCTTCACGCAGCACAATATCCAATTGCTGTATCAGCACTACAGCAATCAACCTTACACGCAATGTTTTATGGACGATCTTGGTTTTATCCCGAATTTATCCGCGTTAGACTTGATTTTGAATGCCGGATCAGACGCGGCTGCCATTCTGCAACAGGGCGCAACCGAAAGCGAGTAACGCATGAATAACCAGAACAAGCCCATTAACGATGATCTGAAGCGGCTGCGCGCATATTGGGACGAACGCGCCGACTCGCTAGACGACAACTGCGCCAAAGTGGAACAAAGCCAGCGCACGCAGCGGATGCGTTTTGAAGCCTTCATCACGCAGCATCAACTGGATGGCAAGTCGATCCTTGATGTGGGCTGTGGCACGGGTGATCTGTGGTCACACCTCAAGCGCCACAACCTTAAAAGCGCCTACATGGGTGTTGATCTTTCGCCCAAAATGATTGAAGTTTGCCAGCGTCTGCATCCCGATGCCCAGTTTGAAGCGCAAGATATTCTTACGTGGGATGCCGGACGCACGTTTGACTACACCATTTCCATCGGGATTCACAACATCAAGATCGAAAATGGGTGGGAACTGCTCAAGCAGGTCACGGCGCGCCAGTTTGAACTGTGCAGCGTGGCTGCTCATCTCAGTTTATTGAGTGACCGCTACCAGCAGTTTGCCGATCACATTCAGCCGTGGGCGGTCGAGCAGGTGCTGGCATTTGCGCTCACCCTGACGCCGTTTGTGCTAGTGCAGCATCATTATCTGCCGCATGATTTCAGCATCACGCTGTACCGCCAACCGATCATCGATACCCGTGCCGATCTGCTCTTAGATGACGAGGCAGCTCAGTGACCCGTAAAATCTATTTCGTCACGGGCGCGCGATCGGAATACGACATTTTGTATCCCGTCATCGTCGCTGCCGCACAACAACCTGAGATTGAAGTGGGTGTGATTGCCACGGCAGCGCACTTGTCGGACAAACACGGGCAGACCGTGGACTTAATCCGCCAAGACGGATTTCCGATTGTGGGTGAATTGGCATCGTCCTATCCTGAGGAAACATGGGTGGGGCGTTCGCGCTCATTCGCGCGCTTATGCGATCTGCTCACCGGTCTGCTGGCTGAAAATCCGCCTGACAGTGTCTTTGTCGCTGGCGACCGCGAAGAGCCGCTGGCAGCGGCGATGGTCGCTAATTTTCTGCGTATTCCTGTGGCGCACTTGCACGGCGGCGATCGCTGTATCGCGTCCGATGTTGATGAAGTGTTCCGTCCCGCGATTTCCAAACTGGCGCATCTGCACTTCACCGCGACGGAAGGACACCGTGAGCGCCTGATCAAGATGGGTGAGCTGCCCGAATATGTGTGGGCATTCGGCGCGCCCGGCTTGGATCGACTGCGAACCGTCCCCGACACGTCGCTAGACCAACTGGCGCGCATCTACCAGATCGATCTCACGGGGGCATTTTTCATCCTGATCCAGCATCCGTCGTCAACGCTTGCGCCGGAACAGGGTTATGCCGAAATGAACGCCATTCTCGATGGTCTCATGGCGCTTGGGCATCCAGTTTTGTGCAGCTATCCCAATTCCGATCCGGGCAACACCCTCATCCGCACAAGCATCGATGAACAAGCCGCGCAGCACGCGCACCTCATCCCCTATGAAACCCTCCCGCGTGAGCATTTTGTGACGCTGTACCGTAACTGCACGGCTATCGTGGGCAATTCATCGTCGATTGTGCTGGAAGCTGGGTTTTTGCATAAACCCGGTATTCTCGTTGGGCCCCGTCAGGATTTGCGCGAGATTGGCGCTAATGTTGTGCGCGTTCCCGCCACCAGCGCCGCCGTCCGCGCTGCGTGCGAACAAAGTCTCGATATTGAGTATCGTCAGCGGATTGCGACAGCGCCCAGCCTCTATGGCGACGGACATTCAGCGCCACGGATTGCCGGCGTGCTTGCCACCGTCGAACTAAAACCCGAACTCCTACTGAAAACCATGCCGTATTAACCATGACCTTGCCCTCAGCGCGGGGCGCAAGCGTGAATCCCCGTCATGCGCTATGATCGCGCCTATGACGACGATCACGACGCTTACACCGCTTCCGCCGCGCGCGGCTTGGCTGGCGCGTTTGCTGCTGGCGACGTTATTCGTTTTCTGCTCCGAGATCATCTTGTGGACAAATCCCACGCGCCCGCTGTTCGAATGGCTGCGCGTGCTGCTGCTCGATCTTGCCTTGGCGGCGCTGCTGCTAGATGTCGCGGCGCGCTTCCGGGTGCGTGATCTGCCGGGTGCGATGCTGCTGGGCGGCATTTACGGTATGCTCAACGGCTTGATCGTCAACCCCGACACCACGCTGCTCGACGTGCCGCGCACCTTGTTCAGCCGCGCGTTCGGCGGTCA
>JBGSRB010000297.1:0-1971 GCA_041737735.1 Anaerolineae bacterium
CATTCGTCGTAATGTAATTCGCCTGCGCGCGGATCACCTGTGAGGCGTTCATCACCGGCAGATAAGGCAGATCAACGGCGGCGTCTTCCAAGCGTCCCATGCTTGGCACTTCAAACGTGTTCAGGTCGGGACGGTTGCTCACTAAATTATTGAGCGCGTCAAGCTGCGCCTGATACATTGGATACTCGGCTAAATCCGCTGTGCGGATAGCGACCACGCTCAGCGGCGCGTTAAAGGCTTCAAACAGGTTATTCGGTGCGGGCGCGTTATTGTAAATGCTAAACAGTGTGTGCGGCGGCACGGGACCGCCCGGCTGTTCCTGCGTGGGCGCGTCGCCGGGAACCTGCACAATCGACACGTTGCGTCCCAACGATGCCGGGAACGCGAACGCAACTTCGTTAAAGCTGACCGTGTTTGCGCTGTCTTGCGCGGCAAGTGGCAGCGCGACCAACAAGGCGACCATGAGGACGATCCAGAGGCGTTTAATCATGCGATCCAACTCCTTTAATATGGTTAGTAATGTTCAAACTTAAGCATACAGCACTTGCGCCTGATCTTCAAATTCGCTGCCCTGCCGCCGCGCGCAGCCAGTCGGGAGCGTGGCGCATCAGCGTGCTTAAAGTTTGCTCGACCACCTGATCGAGCTTGCCGTTCGCATCCACCAGATCGATGGTTTCGCCGCGCCCGCGCAGATAAGCGATCACCTGCATATAGTTCGCGCGTGTGTCGTTCAAGCGCGTTTCAAACAACTGACGTTCGCCGCCGCGATCCCCGATGCGGTCATAACACACCTGCACATCGGCATCAACGAACAGCGTGAGATCGGGCGTGCGCGCGAAGCTGTTGATCGCCATCACGTCATCAATGCTCAACCCGTCGCGCGCTTGATAGACCAGCGACGACATATAGTAGCGATCCATGATGACGATGCGCGGCGTGGCGGCTGTGGCGGTGGATAGGAACGGCGCGATCAACGTATCCGCGTGATCGCTGCGGTTAGCCGCGAACATCAACGCCAGCGTGCGCGCGGAAACTTGCATCTGCTTCGCCAGCACGCGCCGAATATCCGCGCCGCACTGCACATCGTCGCGCGGCTCATACGTTCTAAGCGCGTGATCCGCGCCCAACGCCGCCGTAAAATGATCATACAGGCGGCTTGTGAGTGCGCTTTTGCCGCTGCCGTCTAAGCCTTCCAGCACCAGCAGAAATGTCGGCGTCGTTTCGGGCATGGAATTTATCCTCTCGTGTGCGGCGCGATCTTAACCCGCGCGCGCGCGCTGAACAATCCCCGATGGAACGCGAATCTTGACCCTTGCCAATACCAGCACAGGCTTTATCATTTTCCGCCCGTTATAGCATCACAATCTGACAACTGAATCAACCGCATGGAGGATGCACGGATGGTCAACGTCACACGGACGCGCCCGCAGGTTCCAGCAGGTTACGGTTTATCGACCGACGAGTCGACGCTGCTCGACTGGTCATGGGTGGAAACGCGCCTGATCGCGGCGCGCAATTATTGGGTCGCTTCAGTGTATCCCGATGGACGCCCGCATGTGTCGCCCGTGTGGGGCGCGTGGCTGCCGTCGGATCAGCGCTTGGTGTTTGGCTAGCGATCCGCAGTCGCGCAAGGGGCGCAACTTGAGCGCCGATCCGCGGATTGCGGTGCATCTCGAAAGCGGCGATGAAGTCGTAATCATCGAAGGGCGCGTCGAAGTGATCCGCGACGCGGAAGTGTTGGCGCGCGCGTCGGCGGGGTATCAAGGCAAGTACGGCGATTATCAACCGACGGCGGAAGAACTGGGCGCAAGCTTGCTGCTGGCGGTTGTGCCGCGCGTGGTGTTGGCGTGGCTCGAAACGGATTATCCCAACACGGCGACGCGCTGGTTATTCGACGTGCAGTAGCACGGCGTACAGGGGGCGCACATAGCAACGCGCCCCCTAAAATTATTTCTGTTATAATTTCTTAAC
>JBGSRB010000315.1:0-12712 GCA_041737735.1 Anaerolineae bacterium
CGGGATCGTGCTGACGTGCGTGCTGGCGCTCGGCGTCTTGTTCGGTTCGGAGTCGTTCTACGTGCGCGGGATCGCCGTCGGCGGCTTGCGCTACATGACCACCGACGAGATCGCGCGGCTGACCGACGTGTATCAGATGCACGTCTTCTGGGTGAACGCGGCGGAAGTGCGCGCGGCGCTGCTGGCATCACCGACGATTGCCGACGCACAGGTTTACGTCAGCCTGAATGAGCCGCTGGTACAGATCATCATTCAAGAGCGTGCGCCCGCGATCATCTGGGAACAGGGCGACGCCGCCAGTTGGCTTGACCTGCAAGGGCGCGCCATGACGCTGCGCGAAGACCGCCCCGACTTGATGCGCGTGGTGGTCGAGCCGTTCGTCGAAGGTGATGTGCGTGAGGGCGTGCCGTCGGCAGTGGTGGCGGGCGCGCTGCAACTGCAAACCCTGCTGCCCGACATCGACAGTTTGCGCTATCACCCTGATAGAGGCTTAGGGTACAATGATCCGCGCGGGTGGGTCGGTTGGTTCGGCACCGGCGCAAACATGCCCGAAAAGCTGCTGATTTATAACGCCATCGTCAGCGATACGCAGCAGCGCGGCATCACGTTGGTCGAGATCAACGTGATCAACCCCGACGCGCCCAAATACATCAAATTCGAGAGATGAGCAGCCCGCTATGAGCGATCTTGTCGTCGGAATCGACGTTGGCACCACCAAAATTTGTACGATTGTCGGGGAAGTGCGCCCGCAGGAATTGTTCGTCGTCGGCGTCGGCATCGAGCCGAGTCGCGGCATGAAGAAAGGCATTGTCAGCGATATCACCGCGCTGACCAACGCCATCGCTGCATCCGTGCATAAAGCGGAAAAAGCCAGCGGCTATGACATCAGCAGCGCGTTTGTGAGTCTGGCGGGCAGCCACATGACCGGACTCACGAATAAAGGCGCGGTTGGCTTGACGGGTACGCGCGGCGTGCGCAATGACGACATTGAGCGCGCCATCGAGTCGGCGCGGCAGATCGCCATCCCGCACAACCGCGAAGTGCTGCACGTCATCCCGCGCACATATGCGCTCGATGGACATGATCACATTCGCAGCCCCATCGGGATGCACGGCTTCCGTTTAGAGGTCGAAGTGCATATCATCACGGTGGCATCGACGGCGGTCGCCAACCTTGAGCAGGCGGTCACGGCGGCGGGCGTCGTGCCGGATCGCTATATCCTCAATCCGTTGGCGTCGGGCGATGTCACGCTGACCGACGAAGAACGCGAGATGGGCGCGGTCGTGATCGACATCGGCGGCGGCACGACTGACATTGCGATCTTCATCGATGGCACGGTCTGGCATACCGCCGTGATTCCGGTGGGCGGCGACTTGATCACGAACGACATCACGCACTGGATGCACGTTCCGGTGGATGTCGCGGAAACGGTCAAGCTCCAGCACGGTCACGCGCGCGAGAGCGATGTCAGCCGTTTGGAGACCTTTCTCGTGCAGCCGTTTGGCGAAGGAATGCCGACCGAAGTCAAGCGGCATGAATTGGCGTGGGTGGTTGAGGCGCGCGTCACCGAGATTTTCGAGCAGGTGCAAACCGAGATCAAGCGCAGCGGCTTTGATGGTTTGCTGCGCGCGGGCGTGGTGCTGACGGGCGGCAGCGCTTTGCTGCCGGGCATTCGTGAAGTCGCCGCCGATGTGCTGGACTGTCCTGTGCGCGTCGCCAAGCCCGATCACTTGGCGGGCATGGCGGACGCGCTGCGGAGTCCCGCGTATGCGACGAGCGTCGGCTTGCTGCGCTTGGGCTTACAAATGGACGCAGCAGCGCCGAGCAGCGCCAACGGCAGCCCGCTGCGGAATGTCAAAGTCGGCAGTTTGCTCAGTGGATTCTTCAAGCGTCTGCTGCCCGACGACGAAAAGTAGCGGCGCGCGGCGCTTAATGTCCGGTCGCGCCCGCGTCGTGATCCTGATTCACGCGGCGGAACTGCTCACGCAGCAGCGACGCCCCGCCGACAATGCCCACCGCCGCAATGCCGATCAGCATGACCAGCAGCGATGCGCCGTCCGCGATAATTTCCGTGTTCGCGACTTCTTCTTCCGCGGCGATCACGGGCGCTGCCAGCGCCAGCAGCGCGACCAGCACCAACATCAGCAGATACCGTTTGGCGTTCATGGTTGGTTGTCCCTCAGTCAATGGGTGATCATGCTGTGTATTGTAGCGCACATCAGCGCCGCTTCATATCAGCATTTCCTAATGGAGCGCCGATTTTCACTCTAACATATGCTAGGGCGACGTACACATCCGAGCGTGACTGATTGCTGATACTGGCGCGATCTCGTTACCCGTGCAGCCCGCCGTCGCCGCCGTCAGCCAGTTGCCCACAGGCGCGCTGCCGTCACAGGTCGAGGGCGTCGTCACGCTGATGCCGTAATTGGCAAGCATAGTGTTGGTCGCCAAGCTGTCACCCGTGCTGCACTGTAAGCCATCGCCTGCGGTGCTGTAATAGGGACCCCACGGCGAACCCCACCAATTATTAGCCAGCGCCAGCGGGAAGGTTCCACCGTTTGCACGGATGGCGTCGTCACCATTACAGACAATGCAGGAATTGCTGACCGCAGTCGATCCTCCACTTTGGAAAATCGCAGCGCCCGTGCCGCTAGCTGTGTTGAAGGTGATGCGGGCATTGGTCACGGTGAGCGACGAAGAACCACTCGCGAGTATAATGCCGCCGCCATTATTGGCGCTGTTCTGGGTGATGACCGCGCCGTTTTGCAGCGTGATCGTCACGCCACTTTGGGCGTAGATGCCACCGCCTAAGCTGGCGTTGTTGCCGCTGATCGTGGCGTTGTCCACGGTCAGCGTTGTGCTGCCAGTGGAAGCATCTAACCCTATGCCCCCGCCGCCAAAGACACCGCCGGTGTGATTGCTGACCACCGCGCCATTCGTGATAAAAATATCCGCGCCGCCTATTCCGGCAATGCCACCACCTGCGGTTGTAGGTCCAGCGCTGCCATTGTTGGTGATGGCTGTTCCCGCCCCGGTCACTGTGAGCTGGGCATTGTTTTCCGCAAAAATACCACTGCCCCACGTGGTCGCGTTATTGCCCGTGACCTGAGCGCCACCTTGCAGGGTAACATCCGCTAATGAACCGCTGACGTAGAGACCCCCGCCATCAGTGGCAGTACCGCCCGTGATCGTGAGTCCGCTGATTATCACGCTGCCAGCGTTGATGAAAAACACGCGCCCCGTCCCCGTGTTATCGACGGTTACGCCTGATCCATTGATGGTGATGTCGGACGAGATCGCCAACTCCGTGCCGATGTTGATGCTGGTGACGCTGCCATCAAAGTTGATGATGTCGGCAGCGCCATTCGCGTTTGCCTGTTCGATGGCGGCGCGCAGCGTGCAGGTGCCATCGACCGTAGCACACACGCCATTGCTGGTGTCAGCATCGCTCGCATCGCCGCTATCGTCCACGAGGAAAGTGGCGGCATAGACGGGTACTGAAGTCATGCCGTAAACGAGCAGCAGCGAACTCAAGATGATGATGATCAACCCCATACGACGATACATAACTGTGACTCCAATGACAAATAGCGAATAGTGAAGTTCAGAAATAAAAAATCTAATCAGCCCAAGCAGCAGATATGACTTAGCTGTGTTCGTGCGTGACGCGAGGTTAGTGGAGTAGCAGTTCAGGCTTGATTATGGGTAAGTATAGATCACTATGAAATCTTAGAGCAATTACAATTCGGATGAATATTCTAATCGCCTCAACGCAAAGAGGACAACCCACAGGTTGTCCTCATATAAACAATACGCGCGTTGTTCCCGTAACAGGCGCTAGGGCGACGTACACATCCGAGCGTGACTGATTGCTGATACTGGCGCGATCTCGTCACCTGTGCAGCCCGCCGTCGCCGCCGTCAGCCAATTGCCCACAGGCGCGCTGCCGTCACAGGTCGAAGGCGTCGTCACGCTGATGCCATAGTCGGCAAGCGTGGTAAAAGTCGCCAAGCTGTCACCCGTGCTGCACTGTAAGCCATCGCCTGCGGTGCTGTAATAGGGTCCCCACGGCGAACCCCACCAATTGTCAGCCAGCGCCAGCGGGAAGGTCCCGTTCGAAGCGACGATGGCGTCATCGCCATTACAGACGATGCAGGAATTGCTGACCGCAGTCGATCCGCTGTTTTGGAGGATCGCTACGCCTGTGTTGAAGGTGATGCGGGCATTGGTCGCGGTGAGTGACGCAGACCCACTCGCGAGGAAAATGCCACCACCATTTGCGGAGCTGTTCTGGGTGATGACCGCACCGTTTTGCAGCGTGATCGCCGCGCTACTTTGGCTGTATATTCCGCCACCAAAACTGGCGCTGTTGCCACTGATCGTGGCGTTGTCCACGGTCAGCGTTGTACTGCCAGTGGAAGCATCTAACGCTATGCCCCCGCCGCCTAAGACACCGCCAGTGTGATTGCTGACCACCGCGCCATTCGTGATAAAAATATCCGCGCCAGATGTTGCGCCAATGCCAGCACCTGCGGTTGTAGGTCCAGCGCTGCCATTGTTGGTGATGGCTGTTCCCGCCCCCGTTACCGTGACCTGGGCATTTTCGGCTGCAAAAATACCACTGCCCCATGCCGTCGCGTTATTGCCTGTGACCTGAGCGCCACCTTGCAGAGTAAGATTTGCTGATGCACCCTCGATTAACAGACCTGCACCATCGCTGGCACTGCCACCCGTGATCGTAAGTCCGCTGATGATCACGGTGCCGCTGAAGATGAAGAACACCCGTCCCGTCCCGGTGTTATCGACGGTCACGCCTGATCCATTGATGGTGATCTCGGACGAGATCTCCAACTGCGTGCCGATGTTGATGCTGGTCACGCTGACATCGAAGTTGATGATGTCGCCAACGCCGTTCGCATTCGCCTGTTCGATGGCGGCGCGCAGCGTGCAGGTGCCACCGACCGTGGCGCACACGCCATTGCTGGTGTCAGCATCGCTCGCATCGCCGCTATCGTCCACGAGGAAATTGGCGGCATAGACGGGTGCTGAAGTCATGCCGTAAACGAGCAGCAGCGAACTCAAGATGATGATGATCAACCCCATACGACGATTCATAACTGTGACTCCAATGACAAGTAGCGAATAGTGAAGTTCAGAAAGAAGAAATCTAATCAGCCCAAGCAACGGATATGACTTAGCTGTGTTCGTCGGCGGCGCGCGGATAGTGGAGTAGCAGTTCAGGCTTGATTATGCACAAGTATAGATGAATATGACATTTTAAGATATTACAATCTATATGAATATTTCTATCGCCTCAAACGCAAAAGGGGGCGACCCATATAGGTCGTCCCCTTTACAAAAATGTGTTCAGTGGGAATGCAGATCGCGTCTAATAAAAGCGCGGATCGCTCGATGCTGCGCCTGCACCCGGCAGGCTGTTGAGGAATTCTTCGTTGGTTTCGTACTGACGCAGGTTATTGAGCAGTTGCTCGGTTGCCCCCGCTGTGCTGATATCCGGGTCTTCCGCCAGATGCGACCACATGCGCCGCAGCGTATACACGCGCTGAAGCACATCGGGTCCCAGCAGCAGTTCTTCACGCCGCGTCGAAGATTGCTCCACGTCATACGCGGGGAAGATGCGCCGTTCCTGCAACTTACGGCTCAGGTGCAGTTCCATGTTACCCGTGCCTTTGAATTCTTCGTAGATGCCATCGTCCATCTTGCTGCCCGTGTTGGTCAAGCAGGTGGCGATGATCGTCAGGCTGCCGCCTTCTTCCACATTACGCGCCGCGCCGAACAACCGCTTGGGCGGGTGAATGGCTGCCGGATCAAGACCACCGGTGAGCGTGCGTCCGCTGGGCGGCACGACCAGATTGTACGCGCGCGTCAACCGCGTGATGCTATCCACCAGCAGCACGACATGCCGCTTGATTTCGACCAGACGCTTAGCGCGGTTCAGCGCCATTTCCGCCACGCGCACATGATGCTGCACCGGATCGTCGAACGTCGCCGCGATCACTTCCGCATCGACTGAGCGATCCATGTCGGTCACTTCTTCAGGACGCTCACCGATCAGCGCGATCATCAGATGCACATCCGGGTAATTGCGGCTGATGGCGTTGGCGATGTCTTTCAGCACGGTGGTCTTACCCGATTTCGCGGGCGACACGATCAAACCGCGCTGTCCGCGCCCAATCGGGGCGATCAAGTTCAGCAGGCGCGTGGACAACACGCGCGGGCTGGTTTCGAGATCGAAGCGTTCTTCCGGGAAGATCGGCGTCAAGTCCTCGAAGTGTGGACGGCGCTTGGCATCCTCAGGATTCAGCGCATTGACCGACTCGACACGCAGCAAGCCGAAATACTTTTCCGTGTCTTTGGGCGGGCGCACTTGTCCCACCACGACATCACCCGTGCGTAAATTAAAGCGCTTGATCTGCGTCGGGCTGACGTAAATATCCTCAGGACCCGGCAGATACTTTTCCGCGCGCAAGAAGCCGATGCCATCATCGACCACTTCCAGCACACCACCGCGCAGCGTATACCCTTGCTTTTCAGCATGGTTCCGCAGCAGCGCCAACATCAAGTCTTGTTTCTTCAGTTTACTAAAGCCGCTGACATTCGCTTCACGCGCCAATTGGCGCAGTTCGTCGAGGCTTTTGGGTTCGAGGTAGGCAATATCAACCATGATTGTTTCTTTCTGGCGGGGGTCGTTGAACAATGGAGAGGAGATCACGACTTACGCCGCCGCTCTCCTTTCGAGGTGTAGATAAAAGTATTGGATCACATTCATACGTGTGCCATGTCGTGCTGTTGTTGTCTCAATTGGTGGGGTGAACTCAGATCATCTGGGCAGAACGTGACCTTGCTCCGATGTTTAGGGACAGCTTGCGTTCGCAGCACCCGCGAATGCGTGGGAACAGCAAACAACTAAGCTGCTGCTAAAATGGCGTTGGTTGTCGATCTGCTGCTGTAAAGAAAAGAGGCGCGGTTCACTGCCGTCACTGAAAAACAGTATAACATGATTTATGTTACAGGTCAATTTGATGTTTGGCTTCATGCAGCGCAACCACAGCAAAATCATGATTGTAAGCGCAATGGGTCATGACACCTGCTTATGGGTGGATTGTGGGTCGGGGCGCGATCCTGCTGCGCCCCGACCAAAGCGCTCACATTCGTTATGACTCAACAATGCGATTGTGAGCGTTTACCTGGCATCCTTAATTCACAACCACGCGGAAGATCGATGTCGTGCCGCTGACTTCATTGCCGACCACCAACAACGTTTCTCCGGTTGGGCTGGTGGCGGCGTTGATGATCAGCAAACCTTCCGGACCCAGATCGCCCGCCGTTCCTGCTTCAGCATCACCGCTGAAATCGCGCAGGTTGATATAGGTGGTGTATTCCGGCGCGGTCGGGTCGGTCACGTCGTAAACGATCACGCCGCCAATGCGCTCCAAGCCAATGAACGCATAAATGCGCTCGTTGATCGTGGCAACAACCACGCCTTCGGGTTCAGGGCCCTTGTTGTCGCTGCGGTTGTCGAACGAATCGTTCTCGCTGTTGGTGCTGTTGAAATCGTCAGGATGCTGCGCTGCTGTGATCTGCTCAAGCTGATCGCCGCTGTCCCACACCAAATTGCCCGCCGCATCCCAGATCGAGAAGGAGCGCCCGCCATACGGATAAAGCGCGCTGTAAACACCGTCGCCATCTTCATCGCCCAGCGTGGTGGTCACGGTCAGGCGTCCCAGCACTTCATCCGCCTGCAAAGCTGCGACATCGCCAAACACAGCCGGGTCAAGCGTCAGATCAGCCACGCGGGTTTCTTCCGCAAAAGTATCGTACTCGCGGGCGTCGCCTTCATTGGCGCTCACAATGTAAACCGCGCCATCCACTTCGTAAGTGGCGATGGCATCGGGCAGATACATGCCGAACACCGGATAGGTTTGAATATTGATCGCGTCGTCACGGTCGCTGGCGTCGATGCCATTGCCCGCAACGCTGTGATCTTTGAAGCCGAGCGCCACAATCGCGCTGACGCTGGCGCTGGCAATGTCGATCACGGCGAGCGCGTTGTTCTCTTGCAGCACAACGTAAGCGGTGCTGTTATCGGGCGTGATGGCGATGTATTCCGGCTCAAAGTCTTGCGCGACGGTGGCGTTAGGACCAAACACGCGCACCTCAGCAGGCAGTTCGCTGGCACGTGCGCCGTCGGTGTTGAAATCGGTAAAGCCAATCGTGGTGACGGCAGCATTTTCAGCGCCAGCACTGACATCAATAATGCTGACCGAGCCTTCGGGATCGTTGCTGTAATCGCTGTTCGGTTCACCTTCGTTCGCCACCAACACGCGCGATCCATCGGACGTGAACACAACCATATCCGGCAGCGCGCCCACTTCGACCACGTTCAGCACAGCGCCCGCGGGATCCATCAACACCACGGAACCATTCGCCTGTCCGTTATCGACGGCAATCGCCACTAAATCGCCCATGATCGCCACACTGGTGGGCCCTGCGCCGTAAGCGCTCAAGTCGATCTGCGTGACCAACGTCGGGGCGCTGGCATCAACAATGCTCACGATATCCACGGTTTGATCCGCGCCGTTGACGATGAACAACTGCTGCGTGCCAGCATGGTGCGCCACAATTTCGGCGGCGCTTTCATCAAACGCGCCCGCGCTGTAAGTGGCAACTGGTTCTAAAGTGAGGGTTTCGGTCTGTGCCAGCATCGGTGCAGCGGCAAACGCCAACAGCGCCAGCAAGATCAAACGGACTGCGTGCTTCATAATGGGTGCGACTCCTGAAAATGAAATGAGGGTAGATAGTGTGCTTGTTCGAGCGGGTTGATCATGCTGGGTGGGCGTTAACGCGGTGTTAAGTGATTGTGAAGGTTGTCTACCTAGGACGTGGGGATAAGGGAAGCCGCACGAAGTCTAAACCTCGCTGCGGCTTGCCCCTTTAAGTACAACATGGGCGTGATCACACAAGAACGATCACGCCCACAGTCAGCTATGCCTTAATTCGCGCGCTCGAAAATGCCTGCCGCGCCCATGCCGCCGCCGATGCACATCGTGACCATGCCGTATTTACTCTCACGGCGGTGCATTTCGTCGATCAACTGCACGGTCAGTTTCGCGCCCGTGCAGCCCAACGGATGTCCTAAGGCAATCGCGCCGCCGTTGACATTTACTTTGTCAGGGTTCATCTCCAAGTGGCGGATCACGGCGAGCGCCTGCGCCGCGAACGCTTCATTGAGTTCGATCAGGTCGATGTCGTCCATGCGTAATCCCGACCGATCGAGAACGCGCGGCACAGCGTTGATGGGGCCCACGCCCATGATTTCCGGTCGCACGCCCGCCACGTTATAACCGACAAAGCGCGCCAGCGGCTTTAAGCCCAACTGCGCCGCCTTGCTCGCTTCCATGATGATCAGGGCGGCGGCGCCATCGCTCAACGGTGACGCATTCCCCGCCGTCACGCGCCCGCCTTGCTGAAAAACGGGCTTGAGTTTCGCTAAGCCTTCGGCGGTGGTCTCGCGGCGCAGATGCTCATCTTCCTTCAGCACGCGCGTGACCGTTTCCAGTTCGCCCGCGTCGTTGATGAAGGTTTCTTCGACTTCAAACGGCACAATTTGATCCGCGAACACGCCGCCATCGATGGCGCGCGCGGCTTTCATGTGCGATTCGTAAGCGAATTGATCCATGTCGGCGCGCGTGATGTTGAATTCATCCGCGACGCGCTCGGCAGTCAAGCCCATGCTCATATAGACTTCGGGTTCGTTTTCCGCCATGTACGGGTTCGGGCTGATTTTGAAGCCCGACATCGGCACGAGCGACATGGTTTCCGCGCCGCCCGCGATGATCACGTCCGCGCCGTTGGCGATGATGCGCTCGGCTGCCATCGCAATCGACTGCAAGCCGCTGGAACAAAACCGATTGATCGTTTGTCCCGGCACTTCGACGGGCAAACCCGCGCGCAGGGCGATCACACGGGCGAAGTTGAGTCCTTGCGATCCTTCGGGCATGGCGCAGCCGATGATCACGTCGTCGATCAGGTGCGGATCGAGCTTGCCATCGGTTTGCTCCATGACCGCCTGAATGACGGCGGCTGCCATTTCGTCTGAGCGCACATGGCGGGTGACGCCTTTTTTCGCTTTACCTACGGCGGTGCGTGCCGCCGCGACGATTACTGCTTCACGCATGAGGGTTAAATCCTTTTGACTAAATTTAGCTGGTGGTTTGCTGTTCCAAAGCCGCGCGATCCCAACCGGCGTGATCCGCGCCCGCCGCGTAAGTCGAGCGCAGAAACGTCAGCAGCGTCGCGCGCGGATCATCCGACTGACGAACGGCTTCATAAGGCAGGGCGAACTCGCCCAATGCTTCGAGATAATAGGCTTGGGCAGGCTGGATCGCTGCCGTGCGGAAACCTTCCGGCTCCGGCGTGTGATAAGCGTAAAACAAGGCATCCACGCCCATAGCGGCGCTGCCCGACCAGAAGCCCGCGCTGCTGACTTCGTGCGAATAGGCTTCGTGCATCACGCGCGGCAGTTCCGTCCACTCGCGGGCGGGCGCGGATCGTCCCGAAAAGCGGGTCGATGCCATATCCGCCGCGCCCCAGAAGAAATGCACCGGACTGTGCTTGCCGATGAACTCGCCGCGAAATTCCTTCAGCACGCGGTCGGTAAACGCCAGCACGCGCCAGAAACGCCCGACATACTCGGCATCATAGGCGGCGTTGTGCGTGTCTTGCTCAAACGGCGTGGTGTTCGCCACTTCGACGGGCGTCGTCGAGATGGTAACGTCGATGCTCAACGCGCGCAGCGCCGCCACGAACTCGGCGTAAAAGTCGGCAACCGTGCGTGGATACAGTTTGATCGTGTGCGTCGCGCCCGCGCTGGTACGGATGTGCAGCACGTGATCAACAAAGTCGAAGTCGATCTCGAACGCGCCCGCGTCGGTATACAGGGGCGATGTGGTCATGCCGCGTGCGGTCAGGTAAAACGGCACCTGCCACCAGTGATTGACGTGCGGCGTCAGTTCGAGCCGCACTTTGCCGACAATCTGCATCCACATGTGCAGGGTGTCGTGGGTGGTGTGCCATGCGCTGATCGGCAGTTCGGGCAGTATGAGCGTCATAGGTTTCCTTTCACATCAATAAAGCGCTGATGGGCGCGGCGAAATCAGGCAGCAGATCGCCGCCCGTGAGTGTATCGGCGGCGGTCAGGCGCGTGATCTGGTTGCTGCCCTGCGTGTAGATCATGACAATTTGCGCGCGCGGGCTGATCACCCACACGACGCGCACGCCGTCGGCAAGATAGCGCTCGACCTTCGCGTTTACGTCGTCGTATTTGGCGCGTGCCGCAACCAGTGTAAGCGCAAGATCAGGTACTAATGCCAGCGGCTTATCCCGATAATCGGGTGTCGCCTCAATGTAAGCGCTCAACCGTTCGCTGATATAAATTGAGAGATCAGGCACGCGCGACCCTTTGACCCAATCGGGTAAGGCGGTCAGCACAAAAGTGGTTTCGCTGTAAACCCGAATATCGGGATGCGCTTGTTGATATAGCACCAACAGTGTCCACAAAATACGGATGACTTCCGAATGTTCAAACATGGTGGGCATCAGCGATTTTTCCTCACCGTCGATCAGTTCAAAGGGCGCGGCGTCAAACTTCACCATGAATTCGTTCAACGGCATTCCGATGCGGGTTTCGGTGGTCATGACGCATCCCCCTGATCGCTCGCCGGATCAGCGAACACGGCGCGCACGGGCAGCGTGAAATCGGGCAGCAGATCGCCACCTGTGAGTGTATCGGCGGCGGTCAGCACGAACTCATCATCAGGCGTATAGACTTCGATCAACTGCTTTTCGGGATCAACCAACCACACCAAGCGCACGCCATGCGCCAGATAATAGCGGGCTTTCTCGCGCAGCTTCTTGAGCGAGTCGGTCGCTGACTTGACTTCGACGGCGAGATCGGGCAGGGCTGGCACGCTGCCTTGTTCCACCAACGGACGCTGGCTCAGGCTAAACGACACATCCGGAATGCGCGCATTGTGATCATCAGCGGGGTAGCGATAGCGCACTTCCATCACGACGCGCCCCAAACGCCGCGCCTGATTGTAATTCCACAGCGGCGCGAAAATGTTGCCGGCGATCAAGCCGTGAGCTTCCGTAGGCACTTTTTCGCTGATCTCCCCATTGATGAGTTCGAGCAAACGATCCCGATTCGCATCGGTGTCAGCGATTTGCTCAAATTCGGCAACCGTGTACAGTCGTTCTTGTACGCTCATACCTGCTTACCTCAAAACCTAATTCCGCAGGGGTTTGTTATTCTGCACCATATACGCCATGCGTTCGAGCGTCTTTTCGTGCTGTACCAATTCGAGGAACGCGGCGCGTTCGAGATCGAGCATCACCTGTTCGTCAATCCAGCCCGGTTCGCTGATAGCGCCGCCTGTCAGCACGAACGCCAGCTTGCGCGCGATGTGAGCATCGTGATCGCTGGCATAGCCGCCATCGCGCAAGCCTTCGATGCCGAGCAGCAAAGCGGCGTAAGCGTCGCGTCCGGCGGCATAGACTTTGCCCGCGACCGCGGGTTGATACCCCGCCGCCATGTGCAGGGCTTCGCGTTTGGCTTCGCCCAGCAGAAAATTCTTGTTCAGCACGATGCGATCCCCGGCTGTGAGGAAGCCCATCTCGCGGGCTTGCGCGG
>JBGSRB010000318.1:0-2494 GCA_041737735.1 Anaerolineae bacterium
GGCGATGCCGCCGTCGGCGTGATCCCGCCTGCGTGGGGCGGCTTCGATGTGTGGGGAACGCGACGCAGCAGCGCGCCCGATCTCGTGGTGCGTGATCTGTATCGGACGGCGGCGCGCAATCAGCGCGTGGGCTTGTACAGCACGGATAACGACAACGTGCAAATTCATTACTACACGATCATGGGCGCGGTCAATGCGTGGACGCTGGAATTATTCGCGCGTGTTGATACGCTCAACACAGCGCGCAATTTCACGGCGTATCTCGCGCCCGGCGGCGAACACTGCATCGCGGAAACGGGTCGCTTTTACGGTGAAGCGGTCAACGGCGTGCGCTTCCGGGATTGGTTCGCGGCATTAGTCGCGGGTGATCTGCCGCCCAGTGTGCGCTGATCAACCCGCGTGGGGCGACTATTTCCGAGTCGCCCCACCTTACATTCATCCCCTGCTGCTTTAGGGACTGCACATACGCGAGTCGCGTCCGGCTGCGGCCACTGTCGATGTGACCGAACACACCCAACAGTCCGTCGGCGCGCTGGTTTGATAACCCGAATAATCGAACGCCGCCTGATCGGTCGATGGCGTCACGCTGTCGCCAAAGCTGGTGGACGTGTTGTTGTCGTTGGGCGCGGGTGTGTCGATGCCGCTGTAGGGTCCCGCCGCTGTTCCCCACCAGTTGTTGGTGGCAACGATGCCTGTGCCGCCCGTAAACGTGACCGCCGTATCGCTATTCAACACGATGCACGAGTTGGTCACGCTGCGGGTATTGGTGCTGGTGCCAAAGTAGATCGCGCCGCCGCCTGCTGTGGCGGTGTTTTCCTGAAAGATGCTGTCGCTCACGATCACGCTGGTGTTATTGAAAGTGGCTTGAGAAATCGCGCCGCCTGCGCCATTGGTCGCGCGATTTTCGGTGAAGGTGCTGCCGCTGATTGTGAGTGTGTTAGAGCCATGGTCAATCGCGCCCCCTCGTTCGCCAGCATTGTCATAAAACGTACTGGTGGTGATGTTCATGAGACCGAAGTTATAGATGGCACCACCACCAAAAGACGCGGTGTTGCCGCTAAAGATGCTGCCGCTGATCGTGACGGGTCCCGTGAGTGCATAGATCGCGCCGCCGAGACCAGTGGTGTTATTCTCAAAATTGCTGTTGGTGACGGTGAGCGTATGGTTGACACGGATCGCGCCGCCATTGCCGCCGCTGTTATTCGTGAACGTGCTGTTGGTCACAGTCAGCGAAACCACACCCGTATCGTGATCAATGCCGCCGGGGGAATTAATTGCCGATCCGTTGCTGATCGTGCTGTTGTTCACGGTCAGCGTGCCACGATTCATGATGGTGCCGCCGCGATCATTCCCTCCTGTTAAACGACCGTTGGTCATGGTCAATCCGTTGAGCGTCACGGTTGCGCTCGATGCGACGGTGAAGACGCGGCTGTTCTGCTGCGCGTCGATGGTGATGTTCCCGCCGCCGTTGATGGTCAGCGATCCGTTGTTGGCAAGCGTGAATTGTCCCAATGACAACGGGATCGTGCCGCTGACGTTGAAAGTGATGATGTCGTTGTCAGCAGTGGCGTTGGCTGCGGCGATGGCTTCGCGCAGCGAACAATCGGAATCGCACGTACCATCGTTGGTATCCGCCAGCTTGGTGACTGGATAGGTGGCGGCGGCGGCGGGCTGCGCGGGGCTGAAGCTGGCGATCACCAGCAGCGCGCACAGTCCAAGGGCGGCGAAGCGCATGACGAAATTAACGGAACGTCGATACAACATGCATAGATGATCCTTTTGCGGCGAATATAGAAACTTGTTCGAGAGCGTGATGGATTATAGACCCTCATCGTAAAGAAATTTTACCGATCTGACAATTTAGAACCACTATTCCAGCCTCAACAACCCGCGAAATTGTCAAGGAATTGTCAATAAAAGCGCTTAAGCGCTGCCTAAGCGCTCAATAAGCGCTTTTTAGGCGCTGCCTGCTTAGCATGGAACTCAACATCACAGCAACACCCGTGATGAATGCTTCGCTGTGTGGTTTTAAGGATGTACCGAACATGAAACGTGCAAGTTTAGTCCTCATCCTGCTGTTCGCCTTGATCGTCAGCGTCAATGGCGCGCTGGCGCAGATCATCATCGTACCGCCGTCGCCTACGCCCGCGATACCGACACCCGCGCCCGATAGCGACGGTGACGGTCTGCCCGATAGCGACGATCTCTGTCCGTTTGAGGCGGGTCCGCGCGAGAATCGTGGTTGCCCGGTCACCAGCCCGCCGGTTGATCCGCCCGCTGGCGTGCCGCCCGCAGATCAGCCGCCGAGTGATCCGAATCCCGTCGATCCGACGCCGGATCAGCCGACGTTCTCGACACCCGTCCCGCCGTTTACGCCGCCCGCCTTGCCTGTTGCTGGCTGCTTTGTGACGCCTGCGGTCAACAACAACATCAATGTGCGCGAAACGCCTGATTTAGGGGCGAACGTCATTGGCTGGTTGGCAGCCGGCAGCGT
>JBGSRB010000329.1:0-6496 GCA_041737735.1 Anaerolineae bacterium
CTGCCGGAAAGCGATCCGTTGGGGCCGATGGGCGAAGCGATGAGCTATGCGCTCGGCGCGTTGGCGTCCTTCATCATGGAGCATCCCGACGGCATGAAGATCGCGTCTGACGGGCTGCTGGCGATGGAGATGCACCGCCAAGTGCAGTATCCCGAAGCGATCGCGGCTTATCAAAAAGCGGATGCCAAGTTGCGCCACCCGGCGATCAAAATGAATCTGGGCGCGCTGCTGGCGCTGTCCGAACACCCGAATGAAGCGATCCGCCCGCTGACCGAAGCCGCCGAAGATCGCAACCTGACCATCGGCGCGCAGCAGGCGTTGGGCATGGCGAACGCCGCCATGAAACGTTATCGGCAAGCGGTGCGTCACTTCTTACAAGCGCTGCAAGGCATCAGCGATGAGGACTTGACGCAAGGCTCGCAGCCGTCGATCTTCACCGAGCTTGCGCCCGAACTGACCAACCAGAATGACGAATATCTCGAAATTATGGCGCAGCGCTTCACCGATCTCATGCGCGGTCGCGATTGGGGTCAGCGCATCGGGGATATGCAGCGGCAGTTGGTCGAAATTCTGCGCGAGCAAGGCATCAAAGGCGTGATCGACTTCCTGACCGCCGCCGAAAGTGACCGCTTGGCGGCATCGGTGGCGCTGATCGATCAGTACATCCGCAAGAATTTGTACACGCTGGCGATGGATGAAGCGCATCGCGCGGTCGAGTTCTCGCCCAATTACCTGCCCATTCATCACCGCATGGCGGAAGTCATGATGAAAGAGGGGCGCGTGCGGCAGGCGATCACGAAATACAATTCGATCGCTCGCACCTATCTAGCGCGTGGCGAAAATGATCGCGCCAGCGAAATGCTGCGCAATGTGCTGGAAATGGCGCCGCTTGACATCGCCGTGCGTGAGGCGTATATCTCCCTGCTCGAAGAAGAAGAACGCTGGAACGAAGCGCTCGATCAGTATGTGGGCATGGCGGATGTGCATCATCAATTGGGCAACTTCGAGCAGGCGCGCGAAACTTTCGTGCTGTCCGAACGGATCGCGCAGCGCACCAACGCCGCGCCCGATAAGCTCGTGCAGATCAAGCATCGCATCGCAGACATCGATCAGATGCGGCTGGATATTCGGCGCGCGCAGAAAATCTACGAAGAAATAATTCAGCTTGATGCGAATGATGAGCGCGCCCATCGCATGTTGGTCGATCTGAATTATCGGCAGGGGAATCAAGTCGAAGCGGTGCGCCGCTTGGATAAACTGTTGAGCATCTACGCGCGCAGCAAGCAGGTGCAGCGCATCGTCAAGCTGCTGGAAGAACTGGTCGCGCTGTATCCCAACGATGGCGCGCTGCGTTCGCGCTTGGCGGCGATCTATCAGCAGATGAAGCGCGTTCCCGAAGCGATTCAGCAGCTTGACGCGCTCGGTGAGCTTCAGCTTGAAGCGGGGTTGCACAAAGAAGCCGCCAACACCATCCGCCAGATCATTGGGCTGAAGCCGCCGCAGGTGGAAGATTACGAACAGCTTTTAGCGCAGTTGGGCGGGTAAACGGGCGTGGATTTTCTCTGGGTGCTTGATTATCTGACGCCCAGCGCCATCGTCGATATTGTGCTGGTGGCGCTGCTGTTTTTCGTCGTCAGCTTTTTTGTGCGCGGCACGCAGTCGGTGGCGCTGCTGCGCGGGTTAGTGCTGGTGTTGGGCGTCACCGTGGTGATCAGCAATGTGTTTAATCTGCTGGCGCTGCGCTGGCTGCTGCAAAATATGCTGACCGTGCTGGCGGTGGCGATTCCGGTGATCTTTCAGCCGGAACTGCGCCGCGCGTTAGAACGCTTGGGGCGGGCGGGCGGCTTGCTCAACCGCAACCCGTATGACTCGGTGCGCGCTAAAGTCATTGATGATGTGGTGCAAGCATCCGAGCGTTTGAGCGAACGACGGCACGGCGCGTTGATCGTGATTGAGCGCAGCAGCAGCTTGCAGGAATACATTCGCACGGGCGTGCAAATGCACTGCGATGTGAGTCCGCAAGTACTGCTGACCGTGTTCTGGCCCAAAACCGAACTGCACGACGGCGCGGTGATCATCGACACCAGCGGGCAGATCGCGGCGGCGGCGGCGGTGCTGCCCTTATCGGCGGCGCGCAGTATGCAAACGCCCAAACTTGGCACGCGGCATCGCGCGGCGTTGGGCATGAGCGAAGTGAGCGATGCGATCTGCGTGGTGGTGTCGGAAGAAACCGGACGCATTGCCATTGCCAACAACGGGAAACTGCTGCAAAGGCTGGATGGTAAGCGTCTGAAAACAATTCTCAACGCTTTTTACGGACCCGAAAGCGCGCAAGCCCAAGGATCATGGATGCGCCTGCGCGAATTTCTGCAAGACACGGTGCGTCGTTTGCGCGCCAATTAAGTCAGTTAAGCTGTGACGGAAGTTTCACCCAATGCAACCACCAACCCCATTGCGCCGCATCATCTTGAACAACCTGATCTGGTTGAGCGCATCGCTGCTGCTGGCGTTGTTCGTCTGGGTGATCGCCATTGCGCAGACCGATCCGCCGGTGACGTGGCGGCACAGCGGCATCCCCATTCGCTTGACGCCGCCGCCCGGCTTGATCATCGTCAACAACAGCGGCGTGGTTTCGGCGGCGGTGCAGGTGCGCGCGCCCACGTCGGAACGCATCAACATCAGCGCCGATGAGATTGAAGTGTGGGCGGATTTAAGCGATCTGACGCCCGGCGAACACACGATCCCGCTGCGCAGTCAGATCAATGCGCCGCGCGCGGCGGTTGCCAACATCACGCCGCGCCAGATCACGATCACGCTCGAAGTCGAAGCCGTGCAGTTAAAACCCGTGACCGTGCAGATCATTAGCCAGCCGTCGCTCGTTTACACGGCGAGCGAACCCGTGTTGGAAACGCGCCAAGTGGAAGTGCGCGGACCCGCCAGCCGCGTCGAACAGGTGACGAGTGTGCAAGTCTCGTTGGCGCTGGAAGGCTTGCGCGCGTCGTTCGCGGATAATGTGCGCGCGGTTCCGGTGAATGCCGAGGGGGAAGTGGTCAGCGGCGTGACCGTCGCCTCGGAGTTGATCGGCGTGCAAGTCGAGATTGAGCCGCGCAGCGACTTACGCGAAGTGCGCGTGCAGCCCAACCTGATCGACGAACTGCCCGACGGCTATATCCTCACGCCCGACTTTGATTACAACCCGAAAAGCGCGGTGCTGTCGGGTTCAGCCGTGCTGCTGAACGCGCTGCCCGGCACGTTGTTCACCGAAGCGATCTCGCTGGCGGGGCGCACATCGAGCTTTGAGGTGATCGTGCCGCTTGATCTGCCGTCTCCGAATTTGCTGGTGGTCACGGGGCGCACCGTCACCGTGACGGTGGGCATCATTCCGCTGACGGTTTCGCGTCAGTTCGACCGCATTCCGATTGACTTGATCGGTCAGGATGACGCGCTTGAGTACACGTTATCGGCGGAAACGGTGACCGTGTTGGTGACGGGACCGCAACCGCTGCTTGATACGCTGACCTCGGATGAGATCAGCGTGGTGGTGGATGTCAGCGGGGTGCAGGCAAACAGTGAGATCGCCATCACGCTGGTGGCGTCGCTGGGTGAAAGCACCAGCGCCATTAACGTGTCGGTGCTGCCCGCGCAGGTCGATGTGATCGTGGGCAGCGCCGACACGTTCACGCCGGAAGCGACGCCCGCCGTCAGCGGGTGACGCGCCGCGCGCGCATCACGAATGATTTTTGGAGGCGGCGTTCGCGGCTTCGGTCTGATAGCGCTTGAGCATCTCGATCAACTCGGCAATCGGCAGCGGCTTGGGCAGATACCAGTTGCAGCCTGCTTCGAGACAGCGTTCTTTGTCGCCCACCATCGCGTAAGCGGTCACGGCGATCATGGGGATGGTGTGTCCCTGCGCGCGCAGAATTTTCACCGCCTCTAACCCGCTGATGCGCCCTTCGAGCTGTACGTCCATCAAGACGAGATCGGGCGCGTCTTTGCTGAAGTTCTCAATTGCCACTTCACCGCTGGTGTAAAAGACCACTTCATGACCACCCATGCGTGCCACGCGCTGCATCAGGGCGATGTTTGCCTGATTATCTTCGACATACATAATTTTCATTTATACACGCTCCAAAGTTCTCTGTATCGATAGTCGCGCTGCTGTCACGCAGCAGCGCCCGTGCCAAGTCTAGCTAAGCGGACACCGACTCTGATTCCTGCGGCTGCGTGATCAACGCATCGTCGCCGCTGTCTTCGGGGTAGCGCATCAGCACAAAATGGAACGTGCTGCCTTCGCCGGGGGTGCTTTCGACCCAAATGCGCCCCCCCATAAGGGTAAGCAATTGGCGCGAGATTGCCAAGCCTAAACCTGCACCACTGCGCGGATCGCGCCGATCATCTTCCGCTTGTCTAAATTCTTCAAAGATCACGGCATGATGTTCGGGGCTGATGCCGCTGCCCGTGTCGGTCACGCTGAAGCGCACGCCTTCGGCGGTGTCGCGCACGGACAAGCGAATGTAGCCTTGTGTGGTGAATTTCGCCGCGTTGCTGTAAAGGTTGAGCAGCACTTGGCGAATACGCCCCTCATCGCCAAGCACGGTCGGCAGATGGTCGGGGATGTCGGTTTCGAGCGTAATCGGTTTGTTGCCGATCAAGCCCGCGGCGATGGCAAACGCCGCTTGCGTGACCTGCTGCACTTGCACACGCCCCATGCGAATATCGAGCTTACCCGCATCCACTTTCGCCAAGTCGAGAATGTCGTTGATCAACGTGAGCAGTTGATTACCGCTGGTATTGATCTGGTTTAAGTCGGCGTGATAAGCGGATGGCAGTTCGACATTATCGTACATCATCGGGTAATTGAGCATGGTATCGCTGAACCCGATGATGGCGTTCAGCGGGGTGCGTAACTCGTGCGACATATTGGCGAGAAACTGACCGCGAAAATGCTTCGCTTCTTCGGCGGCGGCGCGGGCGGTATCGAGCGCGGCGTTGGTTTCTTGCAAGTTAGCGCTCAAGGCTTCGGAGCGCGACAAACTGCGCTGGAGCGCTTCCTGACTCTCGAACAATTCACCCGCGACGCGGCGTTCCCGTTGATAGTTGAGCAGCGCCCATTCCGCGATCTGATACAGGTCGCGCGTGACCTGCGCGGCGACAAATGACGCGATAAACGTGAAAATGATCGCGGTCACTTGCGCGGCGGAAACGGTCAGCGGTTCGGTGTTGTTATACAAGGGCGCGATGATGATCACCGCTGAGGCGAGCAGCGCGGCGGTCAGGGTGTTGCCGGTGGGCAGCAGCAAGCCAACGATGAAGATCAGCAAGGTGAAGCCGAAGATCAGGACGCTGCGGGTGGGATCGGCGGCAAGCGCGATGCCAATGCCCAACGCCGCGATGCCCGCCAGCACATACGACCACGCCGCGGGTTCATATCTGCCCGCGCGCAACTGCGTGCGCGCCATCAACATGCCCGCGATGACGATCACAAACGGGATCAGCAGCGGGGTTGCGTCCGCCCGCTGGATCATGGCAACGTTGAGCAGCAGCCAACCCACCACCACCACGGCGATCAGGGTGACGCGCCACAGGAGGTTGAGACGGTCGAATTTTACTTCAGTTGCGAAATCTTGATTGCTGGGCAGCGTCGTCATAAGTTTATTTCCGCATTTGAACGACTATTTGTTGAGTTTAATTGTGACAGATGATCAATCATTTCTAAATTAGAACTTTGAAACTTAAAATCAATGCTTCTTGATCGGTCAGGCGGGCGGCGATGGAAAATTGTTATAAGGGCTTGGCGCACCAAGCCCCAAGGCTGGCTTAGATGAGGGCAATCGCTTCGATCTCGACGCGCATATCCAGCGGCAGACGCGCCACCTCAACCGTGGTGCGCGCGGGCGGATCGTTGGGGAAGAACTCGGCATAGACCGCGTTCATCGCCGCGAAATCGTTCATATCTTGCAGATACACGTTGCACTTGATGACCTGCGCCAGGCTGCTGCCCGCCGCTTCCACAATCGCGCGGATGTTTTCGAGCGTTTGGCGGGTTTGCGCTTCGATGGTTGCGCCCGCAAGCTGCGCCGTGCCGGGAATTAAGCCGCCCTGTCCGGCGGTATAGAGGAAGCCGTTGGCGATCACGCCCTGCGAGTAGGGTCCCACGGCGGCGGGTGCATTCTCGGTGTGAACAATGGTGCGTGGCATAAGATTAGCACTCCTTGATTGATGCGCTGACTGATGAATGCCACCAGTATACTCGTTTTGGGCGCGCGTGGATTCAGAATTGCGGCGCGTGGCGATCGTGTTGATAATCATAACGAATGAGTCAGGAGATACAGCCCATGGTCAATCGCGCGGCAACCAGCACCCATGCGGAGTTTAGCGCGTTCGTCAATCAACCGGAACACGCGGATCGCCGCTTTGAACTCATCCATGGAGAGATCGTCGAAATGTCACCGGGACGCACATCGAATTCAGAACTTGGCTTGCTGCTGGCGGTGGT
>JBGSRB010000333.1:0-2605 GCA_041737735.1 Anaerolineae bacterium
CGTGGCGCGTCGATCACGCCGTTCTGCCGCCCCAGATAGCACGGATCGTGAAACGTAACGTTCGGCTGTTTATCCGCGCGCGCCGCTGCGGGAATTTTGCCCGCCGCGATCAGCTCATCGATCAATTCGGTGTGATGCACCACTTCGTAAGCGCCGCCGAATTGGTGATATTCCTTGCCAATGTTGTGCAAACAATGCGGACACGTGACGACGATGCGACGGGGTTTTGTTTGATCCATCACCTCGTTTAGCGTCTCGACGTTGCCCGTCGCCAATTCCTGATACAGGTACTCGTTTCCGGCACGGCGCGCGCTGTCACCCGTGCAATTTTCGCGTTCGCCCAACACGGCATAATTGACACCTGCCTTCACCAGCACCTTGATCAAGGCGCGGGCGGTCAACTGCGCGCGCGGATCATAATTGACCGAGCAGCCCGTCCAGTACAGTACGTCAAAGTTGGGATTATCTTCGACGGTGGGAATATCCATATCCTGCGCCCACTTGAAGCGCTCGGATCGCGGTTGTCCCCACGGGTTGCCCTGCCGTTCCATGCCTTCAAATGCCGCGCCCAGTTCATCCGGGAATTTGCTTTGCATCAACACGGCGTCGCGGCGAATGTCGAGAATGTCGAGCATCGGTTCGTTGCCCACCGGACAAATATCGATGCACGCGCCGCACGCAGTACACGCCCACACCGCCGACTCACTGATCGCGCCGCCGATCAGCGGGAACGGCGACTCCGCGCCAGCCGCTAAGCCCGCCATGTCGTCTTTCATGAGATAACGCTTGTTGATCTCATAGGCTGACGGCGATAACTCTTTCCCCGTGATGTACGCCGGACACACATCCTGACAGCGATTGCACATGATGCAGGCGAAGCCATCGAAGATGTTGGTCTTGGTCAGATGTTCCAGCTTCGCCGCGCCGAACTGCTCAATCGACTCGTCCTCAAGGTCGAGTTTTTCCATCTCGCCCAATGAGGTGCGGCGCGGTCGCGTCAGATAATTCAGAGGCGCCATGAACAAATGTGCGTGTTTAGTATACGGAAAATAGGGCAGGAAAATCAAGATCGCGCCTAACGCCACCCACCACCAGAAATGCTCCAGCAGACGAAATCCGTCGGTGTCCGAGCCTGCCCAGATCGGCGCGAGCAACGTGGCAAACGGGCGCGTCACGTCCGCGCCTGCTTCCGCCACCAGCACCGACTGTCCCAGCAAGCGCGCGCCCACATGGATCAGGATGAACACGCCGACGATCAGCGAGTCGCGGCGCAGCGCGCCCGCCTTCACGTTGGGATGCAGCAGCACATTGTCATGAAATTTGAGGTCGCGCTGCGCGGGCAGCACGAAGCGACGCAGCAGCAGATACGCCACGCCCACCAGCACCGCCACCGACAGCAGATCGCCCAACACGTTGTAGATCGCCAGCAGCACGGGCGCGCCCGCCAGAAAATGAAAATCGGGGATGAAGCCTTCAAGCACATCGACCGCGTTGATCAGAAAATAAAACGTGAAGCCCCACACGACCGCCAAGTGCATCACACTGGTGATCCAGCGGGCGCGCATGGTGGTGGTTTGCAGCATGTATTCGCGTAATGCCGTCCACAAGCGGCGCGGCAGGTTATCGAGATAGAGTTCGCCGCGCCCGCGCAAGATGATCAGCGCCATCTCGCGGAAACCAGCATACGCCGCGCCCACGGCAAACAGCGCCAGCAAGATAAAAATCATTTTTTCGACGGCAGTCAGCATCAGCAGCCTCACTTAATTGAGCATGTGTTCATTTTGCGTGCGAGTGTAACGCGGAATAGTGAGGCGTGCGAACGTTGTTTCGCTCAACGCACAGAGCAGATGCAGTGCATCGCACTGAGACATCAACTTAAGCAGCGAACATCAAAACCAGACCCCGCCCCGAATGCGGCAAGTTTTGAATTTAATGAGTCACTCTGTTTAACCCAAGCGCTTGCGGGTAAGATCAGCGCATCGAATCAACCGACACAGCAAGGATGACCACACGATGATCAGTAGCCTTATGCAGCGCATCGGCGCAAGCGCAACCCCGCCCACCTGGACGATCTTCGGCGCGGCGGGCGCGCTGTTCGTCGCATTTTTGGCGATCATCATCGGCACGACGATCAGCGCGGTGCTGATCGGGGATCAGCCGGGCGGCGCGCAGCTTGGCTGGATCATCGGCGCGGCGATCACGGTGATCGTCATAGTGCAACTGCGCCGCACCGACGCCGAACATCTGCGTTTGGGGGCGAATACGCTGACCACGCCCCCGCTCTTTCTCGCGTTGATCGCGTTCGGCTTCGCGCTGGCGATTGATGTGATCGTGCTGGCGGTGGGCGGCGCATTTCTGCCCGCGCCCGCCCTGCTCGGCTTGAATTTCGGCAGCTTATCCGCGCTGGAATGGCTGCTGGCGTTCGTGCTGCTGGTGATCGCGCACCCGCTGGCGCACGAGATCACGTTTCGCGGCGTGGTGCAGCCTGTGCTGCGCGCACAGATGGGCGGATGGGCGGGCATTTTCATCACCGCGCTGGTTTACGCCGTGTTCATGTTCGTCATGTTCCCGCCCAATTATGGTGCGAATAGCAGCGGCATCACGC
>JBGSRB010000342.1:0-2365 GCA_041737735.1 Anaerolineae bacterium
GCCGCCGCAGTTCGGGCAGGCGAAGATCGACGCGCTCGCGACAGGCGCAGCGGCTGCACCCGCCGCCACATTGCGCGTGAAGATGCTCGGTGCGACTAACGCGCCCGTTGCGCCCAACAGCCGATCCGCCGTGAGCATCGCGCTCAACGGCAAAACCTGTTTGAGCAGCGGCACACGCAGCCACGACACCGGAATTTGTTCGTGGACGCTGAAGCCTGCCTGTTGCAATTCGCGCTGAATGTACGCCGGATGAAAGTCGAAGTTGAGTTCGACGAATTCCAGCGGGCTTTCATCAAACGGATTCCATGTTTGGCGGCGCAGGGCATAACGCAGCATGGCTTTCAGGTTGCGCTTGTTGGCGTATTCGAGAATGAAGGTTCCGCCGCCCGTCATGACGCGGCGCACCTGTGCCAGAATCGCGGGGGCGTTTGCCATATGATGCAGCACACGGATGATCGTCACGCCGTCGAACGCGCCCGCCACGAACGGCAGATGATACGCATCGGCGGCGACGTAGGTAAAGCGCGCCGATTGCCCTAAGCGGCTTTGCGCGTCTTGCATGTGCGACAGCGAGTAATCGAGCAGCACGACGTGATCATACATCGCGTATTCGTCGGTGATGCGCCCGAAGCCCGCGCCGATCTCTAACAGGCGGCGTCCGCTTGCAGGCAGCAAACGGCGCAGCGCCGCGCGTTCGACTCCGTCTTCGTAATCGCGTCCCTTGCCTTCCCAGAAATCGGTGCGATAGGTCGAGCCTTCATAATCGCAGATCGGCGGGCGCGGATCGTGAGCATCGCTCATTACGGTTGTCCGGGTGCTGGCGTCGGCAAAATGCCCAGATCATTGGGCGCAGGCGACACATTATATTCAACGCCATCGGGTGGGCGCACGACTTGCGCGCCATACGTGCCATCGAACAGCCAATCGGGAACGTTTTGGGCGGCGAGTGATTGCGCCGCCAGCGCGTTGATCGTGTCGGGTCCGCCCTGCGTATACACGTCCGGACGCAGTTGTTCATCCAGCGCCGGAATGCCCCCTTGCGGCACGATGCCCGTGTTCACAGGTAAGTTGCCCGGCGGCACAGGTTCGCTGCCCAGTTGATAGCCCAAGCCCGCCGTGAGCGAGTAACCAGGCCACGGACGGCGCGAATAATCATTGTCTTCCAGCAGGTTGACCGACTCGCCGTTCATCACGGCTTGCGCCAGCGCCAACGCCTGATTGTAATCATCAGGCAGGTTATACAAACCGCGAATCAGCGGCTCGAAGACCAAGCGCAGATTATTAATCGGGTCATGCAATTGCGTCTGATTGATTGGAATCACCGCACGCACATCCAGCGCAATATCTAACTCTTGATCGACCGGCACATCGAGATCGAGCGCGACCGGCAGTTCCAAGCCTTCGGGCAGCGTGAGGAACACCGTCACACCGCTGAGTTGCAGCGTGGGCGATGAGATCGACGCGCCCACCACCAGCGGCACGGCTTCGGTCAGCACGACGGTGGTATTTTGTTGCAGCGGCAGCGAAAACTGCACTGGGATCGTGTCGCGCACCGGGATCGTCCAGTCGATGGTCGATTCGTCCAAGCCGACGAAACTGCTGTGCAGACCAGCGACCAAAGGCGTGACCACGTTGTTCTTGATGTCGAACAGCAGCACCGCCAGCGCGATCACCACCACGACTAAAATGATATTGACGATGAACGAAAAAATGATCATCGAGCGCCAGATGAATTTGCCAATCGCACGCAGTACGCGCATGATAATCTCCCGCTGAGGTTGGTGTGCAGCATTGCACACTAACTATACACCAACGAAACGCGCCACGACAATCGTGATTCGTCCGTCGCCCCTTTCCATGCAGGCGGGTGATCCGCTAGAATGCGCATTATGATGCACGTCTTGATGATCAGTATCGATCCGACTTTGGTCACGCAGCCTGAACATCAGGCGCGCGTGCGCCATCTGTTTTATGCCGAACGTATCGGTCACCTGACCGTGATCGTCTACACGCCGCCGAACATGGGCGGGGCGATCATGGCGTCGCCACACCTCACGATAATCCCAACTAACAGCCGCTTCAAAAGCCTGTTCATTTTCGATGCGCTGCGCTGTGCGCTGCGCGTGCGTGAACCCGTTGATCTGATCACGACGCAAGACCCGTACACGACGGGTTTAGCGGGTGTGCTGGTGCGCGCACGGGTGCATCCGCGCGTGCCGCTGCTGATCCAGAATCACAGCATCGCTTTTGATAATCGTGCGTGGCTGACGGAACGTCCGTTACGCAATACCATTTTTGCGCGCATGGGCGCGTTCGTGCTTGATCGCGCCGATTACTATCGCACGATCAACCAGCGCGCGCGCGA
>JBGSRB010000406.1:0-3825 GCA_041737735.1 Anaerolineae bacterium
CCGAAGCCAGCGCCGTGTTTGCCGATGCGCTGAACGGGCGCGCGGTCGATGCCGCCGCCTTCACCGCCCACATGCTGATCGAAATGGCGCGCATGAGCAGCGAAGACGGTCTCGTGATGCAGCTTCATGTGGGCAGCGTGCGGAATCATAACCCGTCGATCTTCCAGTATTTTGGGCGCGACATGGGCGCGGACATCCCGACCACGAGCGAGTTCACGCGCAACTTAAAGCCGCTGCTCGATGCTTACGGCAGCGATCCGTGCTTGACGCTGATCCTGTTCACGCTCGACGAAACCACCTACAGCCGCGAACTTGCGCCGTTGGCGGGGCATTATCCCGCGCTCAAATTGGGTCCGCCGTGGTGGTTCTTCGACAGCGCCAACGGAATGCGCCGCTATCTGGATGCCGTGGTTGAAACGGCGGGCATTTACAACTTGGCAGGCTTCAACGACGACACGCGCGCGTTCCCGTCCATCCCCGTGCGCCATGACTTGTGGCGCCGTGTGACTTGCGACTGGCTAGCGGGCTTAACCGTACAGGGCATCATTGACGAAGAAGACGCGCACGCGCTGGCGTATGATCTGGCTTATGGCTTGGCGAACCGCGCCTACAAACTGGAGGATGCACAATGACGCAGTTCACTCAAATTTTGGCATCGGAAGTGACGCACGACGGCACGGTCTATCGGCTGATTATCATGGAAGGCGCGCAGCGGTTGCACGTGCAGGGCGATGTGAACGGCTTCACGGGTGATCGGATCGACGATGCGTTGATCTGCCCGCTGACGCCGGAAAATGCCGCCGCTTTACGCCGTCGCTTGGCGTGGTTGCGCGCCGTGCCATTGGGGTTACGCACCTCAGCGGGCTTCGGGGATCGACTGGGCAAAGCCACCCCGGGACACATCGCCGCCGTGCGTGATACAGGCGTCGCGCCGATCTTCGCACAGCAATCCGTGCGCGAGAACACGCGCACGGGGCGCACACCGCAGCAAGTCATGGACGACGCCATGTGGGGCGTGTTTGCATCCGGTTGGCGTGAAGCGTGGGGCGCGGATGCCGATCATCTCAAACATGCTGAGTCGATCCCCGCGTTTGCCGATGCGGGTTACACGTTTTACACCATCGATCCCGGCGATCACGTGGACGACGCCGCCGAACACGACGATCTCGCGGCGTTAAGCGCCAAAGCCGCCGCGCTCGACTGGGACACGCTCGACACCACGCTGGACGACACCGGCGCACGTCTGCTGCAAACCTTCACGCTGGACGGGTTAACGCTCACGTTTGACGAACATGCGCTGCTCAAAGCGCTGGCGAAATACGGATCGGCGGTAGCGCACACGGTACGCATGGCGGCAGCGCTAAAAGATGCGCTGGGCGATCAGCCGTTTGAGCTGGAAATGAGCGTCGATGAAACGGGGACAACCACGTCAGCGCATGAGCATTTCTACATCGCGGGCGAGTTGATCCGCTTGGGCGTGCCGTTCGTCAGTCTCGCGCCGCGTTTCGTCGGGCGCTTCGAGAAGGGCGTCGATTACATTGGCGATCTGAACGATCTCGATGCCGACATCGCCCGCCACGCGGCGATCATGCGTCACTTTGGGAATGTCTATAAGCTGAGCCTGCACACGGGATCGGATAAGTTCGGCGTGTATCCGCTGGCGATGCAGCACACGGGCGGCTTGGTGCATCTCAAAACCGCCGGAACGAGCTATCTCGAAGCGCTGCGCGCGGTGGCGTCGGTGGACGTGGCGTTTTTCCGCCGCATTCTCGACTTCGCCCGCGAACGCTACGAAACCGACCGCCTGACCTATCATGTGTCGGCTGAATTGAGCAAAGTTCCCGCCGCCGCTGATCTTAGCGATGAACAACTGCCCGCGCTGCTCGATCAGTTTGACGCGCGTCAAGTGCTGCATGTCACGTTTGGCTCGGTGCTGGATACATTTGGCGCGGAACTGCACGCGCTGCTGCACGATTACGCCGATCTCTACACGGCATATTTGCATATGCACTTCGCGCGACATCTTGAGGCGTTCAAGTCGTGATATGATCGCAAGCATGTTGTAAGGTGTGTTGATTGGGAGAAGGCGCGCATGGTGAGCGAACGAACCGCCTATACCGTTGATGATCTGCCCGCGTTGAATGCAGAGTTCGGCGATCAGCGCTTGGAGCTAAGCGCAGGGGAAGTGATCGTTATGGCGCCGGCATCGGGTCTGCACGGGCAGATCACGGTATGTATGGGGTTGCGCGTGAGTTCATGGGTGAAGCACCAACGGCTTGGCATCATCACGGCTGCCGGAACGGGCTATAACCTCTCTGGTACTATTCATGACACCGTGCGCGCGCCTGATCTTGGCTTCATCAAAGCGGAACGGGTTCCCGGTGGCGTGCTAAGTGAGGGCTATGTGCCGTTCGCGCCTGATCTGGCGGTCGAAGTGATCTCGCCTAACGACAGCGCCGAATATGTACAAACCAAAGTCGAGCAATATTTGCGCGCAGGCACGGCGCAGGTGTGGCTTGTGTATCCCACATCGCGCAGCGTGACTGTGTGGGACGCGAACGGCGCGCGCGCTATCGGCATCGACGGTGTGATCGACGGCGGCGATCTGCTGCCCGGCTTTACGCTGAACGTGCGCGCCATTTTCCCGAAATAAGGACAACCAAGCCCATGCCCGACACCATCCTGATTGTGGACGACGAACATAGCATCATCGAGTTAGCGCGGCTGTATCTGGAACAGGACGGCTACCTCACGATTGCTGCTGCCGATGGCGCGCAGGCGCTCGAACGGATCGCGCGCGATAATCCGAGCCTGATCGTGCTGGATTTAATGTTGCCTAAGCTCGATGGGTGGGAAGTGTGCCGCCGCGTGCGCGCCACCTCGGATGTGCCGATCATCATGCTGACCGCGCGCACCGATGACGTGGATCGCATCGTCGGCTTGGAGTTGGGCGCGGATGATTACCTGACCAAGCCGTTTAACCCGCGCGAATTGGTCGCGCGCGTGCGCGCCATTCTGCGCCGCACCAATCGTCCCGTCGCGCCGAGTGAAACCGTGATCACGCAGGGCAATTTGAGCATCCATCCGGATCGGCGGCTGGTCACGGTGGGCGGTGCAACCGTGGAACTGCGTATGAAAGAGTTCGATCTGCTGCACACGCTGGCAAGTAACCCGGGCATGGTCTACACGCGCGAGAAGCTGCTCGATGTAGTCTGGGGCTATGATTTCGCGGGTGAGACGCGCACAGTCGATGTGCATATCGCCCACTTGCGCCACAAACTCGACGGTATGACGCCCGTGATCGAAACGGTGTGGGGCGTTGGGTATCGCTTGGACATATGATGTTAACCAGCTTACGGACGCGCTTGTTCGCGTCGTATGTGTTCTTGGTGCTGGTGCTGCTGGCGGTGATCGGGGTGGCGCTGCTGCTGATCTTCAATACGCGCCCCGCGCCGCCCGAACCCACGTTGCAACGCTTATCGGCGCTGGCGTTGAGTACCAACCTGCGCGAGATCGTGCGCGACAGCGGCTTCAGTTTAATACGCCCAACGCAGCGCGACTTTGAAGCGCTGGTCGCGCAGTTCGACGCCACTGCCGAAGAGCGCCAAGTGCGCTTGTTGTTCGTCAACTTGAACACGGACAGCGTGTTATATGACAGCGCGGGTTTATATGAATTGGGCGCGTCGTTCAATGCCGAAGTCGGCGCGTACACCTTTCCGGCGGCGATTGCGCGCGGCATGGCGCTGCCAATTGAAGCGGTGCGCGGCACGTTTAGCGACGCGCGCGGCGACTGGCTGTTCGTCGGCGTCGAAGGGATTCGGCAGG
>JBGSRB010000416.1:0-5116 GCA_041737735.1 Anaerolineae bacterium
GCCACCCGCCGCGCGAATGGCGATGTTGCGTCCCGCGCTGATGTTGCAGCCGGGCGCGACGATCACGCGCAGCGGCAAGCACGACTCGTACTCGCGCAGGATCGCCACCGTGCGATCCGTGCTGCCGCCATCAACGATCACGATTTCATCGGGCGGCGTGCTTTGCTCACGCATTGAATTGAGCAGCGCGCGTATATTGTCGCCTTCGTTATAGACCGTCGCAATGATCGTGATCATCGTGCCTCCGCCATTTGAGTTAGCCTACGTTCGTTCATCTCTATGCGCGTCGTCGCACCAGCGCGATCAACCAGCGCAGTTCATCAATCCGCAGCAGATATGCCAGCCCACCATACACCGCCGCACTGATCACGCCGAGGATCAGCACCAGCGCGATCTCGCGCAGCGTGCCATCTGTTCGGGTGAAGCTCATCACGGGCAGCAGAGCAACGCGCGCCGCGATCCCCATTGCGCCCGCCGCCAGCGTCGTTTTCGCCAGCGTGATCAGCAGGCGTTGTTCGCCAAAACCACCCAAGCGCCGCCGCAGAATATACGCCGACATGCCCGCGTGCAATAAATGTTTCACGCTGTCGGCAATCATCAGACTGAACACGCCATATTGCGGCAGCAGCACCAGCGCCACCACCATATACGCGATCAGACTGACCAAGCCGATCACGGCGGGCGTGAGTGTATCCTGCCGCGCGTAAAAGGCATAGACCAGCAGCAGATCGACCGCCGCGAACGGCAGCCCGAACAGATACAACCGCAGCGCTAAACCCGTCAACGCCGTGTCGCGCGCGGTGAACAAGCCATGCTCGAACAACAGATCGATGATCGGAATCGCCAGCACCATCAAGCCGACCACAGCCGGCAGGATCAGCGTGATCACCAGCCGCAAGCCTAAGCCGAGCGTATCCTTGAACGGGCGATCTCCATCGCGCGCGGTTAGCGCACTTTGCCGTGCCAGCGTCGGCAAAATGGCGATGCTGATCGCCGTGACCACCAAGCCCTGTGGAAACTGGATCAGCGTGGTCGCCCAATTCATGTAACTCAGGCTCGATTCCCCGGTTTGGCTGGCGAGGTTATAACTGAACACGCGCACCAGCGCATCAAGGATCAGCGACAGCATCACCGGCGCATACAGCAGCGCGATCCGCCGGATCGACGGATGCCACAAGCCACTTAGACGCAGACGCGCGCCGCGTAAGCCGATGATCTGCGCCGCCATCTGCACCAGCGCGCCGATCAACCAGCCGAACGCCGCCGCGCGAATCGCATCGGGCGGGCGTCCGATTGCCCAGTGAATGACCGGGCGCGTCGGATCGATGATCGGCATGAGTTCCAGCGGCGGCGCGAGTAAGATCGTGCCAAGCACCACACATAAATTAAAGATCGCGCCCGCCAGCGCCGGAAACGTGAACGCGCGCAGCGCATACAGCGCGCCGCTTAGCACCGCGAACAGGCTCAGGAACAGCAGGGCAGGCGCAGTGATCCGCAGCAGTTCGACGGCGAGCGCTTGCGTCGGCGCATCGTAGCCGCTGCCGACCAGTTCCACGACGGCGGGCGCGGCGATCAGCAGCACGACCGTGAGCAGCGTCACGATCAACGTGAGCAGACTCAACAGCGCGCTGACCAGCCGCCATAGCGCCGCGCGTCCGTCGCGCGTGACCACTTCCGTAAACACCGGAATGATCGCGCCGTTCACATGCCCGCCGATCAGCAGGTCATACAGCGTGCGCGGAACAAGCGTCGCCACGAAGAACGCATCCGTCGCCGCCGATGCGCCGAATAAATTCGTGACCGCCACCTCGCGCGCCATGCCCAACACACGGCTGGCGATATTCCCCAATGCCAGAATGCCCGACGCGCGCGCCACGCCCGCATTGGTGGCGGCTTGGGTCGCTTCGGCTTGCGCTTCGGCTTGCGCTTCGGCATCGGCTTCAGCATTGGAATCAGTGGGTTGCATGTCGGTAGGTGGAAGGGTCAAAGGGGCGTCTCATCATCTGGAGCGGTGCATCGCGCCCAAGCATAGCATAAAACGCGCGTCCTGTGATCGCTGGCTTGCGCAGGCAGGGCTAAGCGTCGTTTGACTAACCGCGTGCGCGTGCGCTATGCTTGCTTGGTTAACATTAAACATCGCGCGAAAGGACTTTACCCCATGCGACGATTTACCTCTTTGCTGCTTGGTCTGGTGGCGACGCTGCTGCTAACACTTAGCTTTAATGCTGTCCCGACCCGAGTCTACGCTGATGATCTCCTGCAAACCATGCCCAGCCTTGAAGGGCTGAACATTTATTTTACGGAAAGCCACACCGAAGCCAGTCGCTTTGATCGCTCGCCAGCGGGGTTATCACGCTTCGCGGGTTTGCTGACGCAAATGGGCGCTAACCTGTTCACGCTGGAATGGCGCACAGGCTTTCCGACCGACGCTGATCTGATCGTGATCGCGGGTCCCAACACCGATTTTAGTGCTGACCAGATCGCGCGCTTGTGGGCATACATGAACAACGGTGGGCGTGTGCTGCTGCTGGCGGATACCACCCTTGAAACGCGCAATGCGTTGCAGCCAACGGGCGGTTTGTTCCAATTGATGTGGGCGGACATGGGCTTGCGCGCCCGTAACGACGTGCTGCTGAGCGAAGGTGAAGCCGTCAGTCCTGAAGCTGATCCCGAAGCCACCGCCGAACCGACTGCGGAAGCCGATGTTGTGACGCGCGTGCCGGTGTTCACCACGTTTGCGGGTGAGGCGCTCGCGGATCATCCGATCACGGCTGGACTTGGCGCGGACGATGGAGGCTTGGGCTTAAACTTCTTCATCGCGCGGTCGCTTGAAGTGGATGCGTCCATTCAAGGCTTCACCTTGACGCCGCTGGCGTTCACCGCCGAGAATTTCTACGGCGAAACCAGCTTTGCTGATTATATCGAAGATGGCACGCTCGATTTCAACATCGGCAGCGACACCACGCGCTCGGCGCTGCCCGTCGCCGCCGCCTACGATAACGCGGACACCAATTCGCGCATCGTGCTGGTGGGCGATCGCCAGTTTGCCACCAATGGCGCCGGTTTAGACACCAGCCCGCCCAACAGTGGCGCGTTTGTCTATCCCGATAACGCGCGCTTCTTGCTGAACGCGGTGGCGTGGTTGGTTGAAAGCGAACCTGTGACGATCGACTTCCCGACGCCGGGACCCACCGCCACCGTGACGATCACGCCGTCGCCCACCTTCACGCCGATGCCTACAGCGACGCCTACAGCGACGCCGGGGAGCTAACTCATGCAGATGCGCGCACTGGCGCTGCTGGTGATCACCGCGCTGCTGACAGTTTTCGTCGGTACGGTGAGTTTCGCCGCGCAAACCAATTTGCCGCTGGTGGTGTTCATCGAAGAACCGCGTGATCTGGCGATGTCGTCGGTGATCAGCACGGGCGTCGATGGCGTCAGCAAATTGGCGCAGGTCTTCGAGCGTTACGGCGCGCAAACCCGCTGGGTGCGCCTGCGCGAACAGGATAACCTGCCGCCTGAAACTGCTGTGATCGTGCTGGTGCGTCCGCGTCGTGAACTGCGCGCCGATCAATTGGCGCGTATTTTCGAGCGTGTTCACAATGGCACGAACCTGCTGATCGCCGTTGATCCCATCGGCTTAGCCGCCGGACGCCCGGAACGTGCGATCGGCGGCTTGGCGCGGTTGCTCAATGCTGATTTTGGCGTGGCGCTGCGCGACGGCATCCTGATTGAGCCGTGGTTCACCAGCGCCAACTATAGCACGGTCAACGCGCTGGCGGCGCTGGTGCAACCCGACACCGTGCCGCACCCGATCATCGCGCCGTTGCAGCGTTATGATCTGCCCGTTGTGACATGGGGCGCGCGTCCGGTCAGTGCGGAATTTTTCGGCATGAACAGCACCGCCCATGCACTGTTGTTCGGGGAACCGTTGTTCGCGGAAACCGCCATCGACATTTATCCCACACGCACGAACCCAAACCCGCCCACCCCGGAACTGAACATCGGCGTTGATCCGCAGGGACGGTTGCACATCGCCGCTGTGGGCGAGAACAGCGTCAGCGGGGCGCGCATTGCGCTGTTGGGCGATGCCGAACTGATGCAAAATGGGTATGGCTTGGCGGGCGAGTTGACTAATCCGACGTATGTGGGCAACGCGATCATGACGCAGAACTTGGTCGGCTGGCTGCTCAACGTGCCAGAAGCGGACTGGTTGCCGCCGCCCGCAAATTTCACCTACATCGCGCTGGATGGCGATCCGTCTGATCTGCCCGCGGAAGCGCAAACGACGTTGCTTGAGGACAGCGGCACGTCGATTCCGGCGCAAGACCTGACCGAAGTGCGCGCCATCCGCAATGATGCTTATGTCTATCTGGGGATGCTTACCGCCGCGCCGCCTGATCCGACGTCGCGCGTCACGCTGGCGCTCGATGTCACGGGTAACGGCGTGATCGACCTTACACTGCAAGCCCGCGACGGGCAGATCGTTAGCATCGACGCCGACGGCGCGCTGATCGACGTGATCCCCGACGCCGGGTATGCGGTCGGCGCTGGCATCGAACTGCGTGTGCCGTTGCGCGTGACGGGTCAGAATGTGCGCGTGCTTTCGCTGTGTGTCGATGCCACCTATCGGCTGGCGTTTCCGCAAACGCCCGGTTGCTTTGCGGGCAATCTGCCGCTTGGCTCGGTGCTAACGCCCGATCCTGCGCCCAATCGTAGTCTTGGCGAACCTGTAGCCGTCGTGATCGGCATCGGTTCGCGCGTGAATTTGCGCGCCGCGCCCAGCACCGATGCGAATATCGTCAACAGCTTCGCGGCGGGAACCTTGTTCACCGTGACCGGACGCACCGCCCGCGCCGATTGGCTGCGCGTGCATAATGCGGCGTGGTCAGGGTGGATCAGCACGACGGCGGTCTTTTTCACCGCCGATCCGGAGGCGATTCCAATCGTGGGTTAAACAGTTTATCTGTAACCCGCGCGCGCAATTTCGCGTATAGTTGATGCAGGCATTGACATAACGTTACGCGGATGCGCCCCCGCGCCCCGCACAGAGAAAGACAGGAACACATGCGCTTTCGCAGACGCAACCTGACATGGCTCGGCATTCTCGGCGCGC
>JBGSRB010000429.1:0-3076 GCA_041737735.1 Anaerolineae bacterium
CCGCCTGTGCCGACGCTGGTCGTGTGGGGAACGGGCGACGGTTTTACGCCCCTGAAGGTGGGGGAGGCGCTCGCCAAGTCGATCCCCGGCGCGCAGTTCGCCCCGATTGAGGAATGCGGACACCTGCCGCAGATCGAAGCCAGCGACGCCTTCGACTTTCAACTCACGGCATTTCTGGATCGCATCAGCCGCCCGCCATCCAGCAATTTGCCCGGCGCGGGCATGCTCAAACCGCCGCCGCTACGCTAGAATTAAAAGATGGGTTTAGTGTTCACACGACTGTAGAAGGATGTTGACAGCACATGAACGTAGGCATCATTGGCACGGGACGCATGGCAACAGGGTTAGGTCGTCGCTGGGCGAACGCAGGTCACGCGGTCAAGTTTGGTTCGCGCGATGTCGCCAAAGCGCAGGCATTGGCAGACGAGATCGGCGCGCACGCCACCAGCGGAACCCAGCAGGAAGCGGTTGATTTTGGTGAGATCGTCGTCCTCACCACCCCGTGGAACGCCACCGAAGCCACCGTGAAGGCGCTTGATCTGGCGGGCAAAGTGGTCATCGAAATCACCAATAACTTTAGCGGCGACGACGCTCTGCCAACCACTGCCCTGATCCAGTCGTGGGCGCCTGCCGCGAAATTCGTCAAGGCTTATAACACGGTCTTTTGGCAAATCTTACACGCACCGCTGTCCAGTGTGCGTGGCACAACTTTCATCGTCGGGGATGATGCCGACGCCAAGCGCGCCGCCGCCGAACTGATCGCCGATAGCGGCTTCGATGCCGTTGACGCGGGCGGCGCGCAAAACGCGCATCATCTCGAAAAGCTCGCCAGCTTCATCATTGAGTTGGCTTATGCTCAAGGGCATGGCACGAACATCAGTTATGGGCTGGTGCGGCTGTAACAAATAGCAGGCGCTCACCTGATGGCGCTGACGACGTGCGCTTCGTTGACGTTGCCGATTCCGCCGCCCCAACCTTGTGGGACGCTTGACTGACGCACGCTCAACCCATCAGGTGATCTCAACCCCGCGCATACCTTCATGCGGACAGGTGTGTGCGATGTTGGCTCATACAGGGTGGACAGACGATCAACGGCTGCGCGCCGCGTATAAGTTGTAATGTTTAGTCCGCTTGTTCATAAGCATGCTTGAGCCAAGCGATCAATTCAGCGTCGATCTCATCGAGAGCTGTGATGCTCACTTTATGACTGCACATGCCACTGAAGACATTACCACCCTGCAATCGCTCTGTAGGTTCATCATCCTTCAAGTTCAAGCCCAGATCAATCCGGGTTTTGGTAGAGGCTTGGATGATAGCAAATTGCTTCTTACGGCGTAAACTGACGTAACTCTTTTTGGGTGCGATCTCAACATCTCCGCCAAAATTCTGCACAATCGCCAGAATTGCCTCATAGATTGGCTTCAAACCTGCCTTAGCTCCGGCATATTGGTCTGCGACCAAATCATCTTCAACGGGCGGTCCACCTACAGCCTGTTGCCGATACAAAATGGCGATTGTATTCGCAAATCCATGCGTTACCCCATATTCGCCTTTGAGAAGACTCATGATCTCACCATGCTTCTCTAGTTCAGTCGCAGCGATGACATCGTACCATTCCGCTAGCGACTTACCCGTTTTGTCCGGCATGTTGTCGATCATAGACTGCAATTGGGTATCTTGGTTAGCGCTCATATTTTCACCTCTGATACATAAACAGAACTAATATAAAGAATATCCGTTCTATTTTAACTGATCTTTGCGATGAGGTCAATCAGGGCTTCCGGTGTCTACTAAACGCGGGTGAGTCACGCGCGAAAGGTTGATCTGGTCAGTATCCGTTCTCATGCTCTACAGCACGGAACCATCTAGTGCTGTGGCGTTGTTGGAGAAATCCTGCACGCTTACTAGCGCGATACTGCCTGAATCTTCCCCCTGATAGGATTGTTCCACCGCACAACCAAAAGTTAGGTTTTGAGCGCCTTTAACGCACTAATGACGCGATCTCAATGGGGCGCATACCTTCATGCGGACAGGCGTCTGCGATGTCGGCACCTACACGGTGGATGTGGCGCTGGATGACGACGGCGAGTACATCGACTCGGAGAGCGGGAGCGTCGAGAGCGGTGTGTTCACGGCGCAGGAGCGGATCGCCGAGTCGCTCGAACGAGATTACCGCCAAAAGATGCCTTACAAGATCGTTGAAGATGTGCTGCGAACGGGACGTTTCCGCGCCAGCGGCGAGCGGGTCGATTACAGCGCCGAAGTCGAGGAAGCCCTGGCCCCGCTCCGTAGTGCAACCCTGAATTTGCTCAGCGAGAAGTGGAAGGCAGGAACGACCGTCGATGTGGTCTATCTATCGGGCGGCGGCGCCGAATTGGTGCTGCGCGAGGTCATGAGCGCCTATCCACAGACACAACTCGTCAAGCAGGCGCAGATCGCCAACGCGCAGGGCTACCTGAACTATGCGCGGTTCGCGGAGGTGGCACGATGAGCGGGTTTTACCAGTTAAACGAGCGGTTTGACGGTGGTAAAACCGGAAAACGAGCCATAAACCGGAAGCGACCGCCCAAACGGGGACACAAGCTGATCGCGTTCAAGGCGTTCTTCGACACTGACCGCGACATTCTGGAATGGTGGGACGGGATGCAGGAGGGCGAACGCAGTGCGGTCATTCGTGAATTGCTGCGCAGCTACGTGCAGGGACTGCCGCTCTATGAAGCAACCCGCCGACCTGCTGTCGCTGTCGATGGCAGTGTCGTGCTGCAAGTGCGGGACGACACCGCGTGGATTCGCGACGCGCTGAACGAGATGCCCGCCTATTTGGAGCGCTTGTTCGGTCGGATTAGTGTCTACACGCCGCCTGCCATACAGCTGGAGCCGAGCGCAGCACGCGCGCAAGACGCCTTGTCCAACGACGCGCTGGCGCGGCGCAAAGCCAAGCTAGGGCAAGCCGGATGGTAGTGAGTCGGCAGTGCAGCAGCTGTCCGACGCCGTCCGTCATCTGGGGGCATTCTAGGTGGCGGACGGCGCGCGGCGCTGCGAGGCAGGGGGCGCGCTGCTCAAGCGCCGAGCGTGG